>DPLL01000330.1 GCA_003542015.1 Microcoleaceae cyanobacterium UBA9251
GATGCAACCGGAAACGATATGATACTAACTTTGAAAGCTCGTGTTTTTAATTATTATTTTTAATAATAGAGCGAGCGGCTTCTAGGAGCAAACGTTGTTCAGCACGAGCGATCGCCCTGTAAGTCTTTTCCACAGCATCCACATTCACAGAAATCGACGAAATCCCCCACAGCACCAGGGATTCAATCATTTTTGGATATAAAGCTGGAGCATCGCCACAGATAGAGCAAGGAATTCCAGCAGCCTTAGCCTGAAAGATTAATTGTTCGATCGCCTTCATCATCGGTCGATCGCGCCCACTGAAAGCACTAGCCAGATCTGGGGAGTTGCGGTTAATTCCTAACAGCAATTGGGTTAAATCATTAGTGCCGATCGAAATTCCCTGTACCCCTGCTTTCACGTAATCTGGTAATAAAAATAAAACCGACGGAACCTCAGCCATAATCCACAGTTGAAACTCAGCAGGCCGCTGTTTCCAAACCGTTTCTAAACGTTGGCGACAGAAGACAAACTCTTCAACTGAGCGCAGGAAAGGCAAAATTAAATTAATATTTGTATAGCCTGAATCGCAGACTTTTTTAAGTACCTTTAACTCCCAATCAAAGAGCTCTGATTCAAAGGTATAACCCAAACTGCCATCAACCCCAGATTCCCGCAAATCCAGAGAGCGATAAAATATTGGACGCGGGAAGACAGCAGCAGCAAATAAACTTAACTGAGTCGCCATGCGATCGACAAATTCCGATTCAAGGCCGTTTTGCAACCAAAGTTGGGGATTTTGACCGTCCAAAACATCCATTGCCATTAATTCCGATCGCAGCAATCCGATGCCGTCAATTGGCAGATTTTTGATTCGCTCAATCGATCCAGTTTGGCTAATATTAACTAGCAGTTGAGTCGCCGTTGGCGCACCCCAAAAATCTTGACCAGACTCGGATAGCCGAGATTTAGGATCGGGATTAGAAGAGCGATCTAAAGTTGGGAATTGGTGATGGGCGATCGACATTTGTGCTGCTGTAATCGACAAATCTTGACTGTTTAGTGTTTCTCCAGGCCAGCCAATATTAGGAGCCCCAGATTCTCTTGGAGTATTGAGCATTAAAGGTTGAGAAAACGCAAAAACTTCGCCGCTGTCGCCGTCTACAAAAACCGAATCGCCAGTCTCGATCGCCAAAGTCGCCCCGGCAATTCCCACAACTGCCGGAATACCTAATTCTCTGGCTAAAATCGCCCCGTGACAAGTCATACCTCCTTGTTCGGCAACAACCCCAGCAGCAACTTTCAACCAAGGTAGCCAATGAGGATGGATTTCCCGCGCTACCAAAATTCCCCCAGCTACAAATTCCGAGTTTTCGGGGGAATTAGTCATAACTTGGGCAATTGCTTGAGCTTTTCCTGATGCCGCAGCCAAACCTCTAAGTACGGCAGGAGTTCGGGTTAGGGCGATCGAGTTTTGGTTTGGGAGTGCGATCGGATTTTCCCATGTCTGTGCGACTTTTGTGTTTTTCAAGAGACGAACTTGAGTGAAATAAAACTCCGGTTCGTTGCATTCTGCTGATTGATTCATCGTCCACTCCAAAATTATCCTATTTTTTTTTTTCGTCGAATTCTGCGATCGCTTTTTTGCTCAAATCAATTAACTTTTGCAATTGATGTTGATTTAAAACATATTCACTTTGCGCCTTTTCGCCCAATACATAAACATCCAAACAACTCCCAGCAGAATTGGGCATTGGAAATTGAGAATTAGGATTTGGGAAAGCGTCGCCATTTCCTATAAGCAGATCTTCACCCGAATTTAAACCGCCGATTTTGAGATTATAAGCTAATGTTTTGTAACCCAACCGCTGGAATTTTACCGCGCCAGTTTCAGGCTGCACTTGATAGTAATCGGGGATTGTTTCCCCCCGGGCGATCGACATTCCCAAACCGCAGGTGGCTTGAATTTCCCAGGCTTCACCGCCGTTAGTTTGTAGTGAACCGGCGGCGATCGCACGTTGAAGAGGCTGCACCAAAACTGCCGGATTAATTTGCTGTATTTTCAGACCGCACCGTTGCCAGTAAAATAAACTTTGGGCTTTAAACAGTTCTGCCCAAGCCCGCTTCAGCCCGGCTGCGATCGCCTCTGTTTCTGCCCATACAGCCTGAGATTCCAGCATTCCCGCTGTGTTTGGGTTTCGGGAAGTCAGGTAAGGGCGAAAAATTAAGGCTTTGGAGTTTAGTTGAGATACAGCGGACTCCAGGGTGGAGAGCAATGAATCGGGTAGTTTGGCGGCTGCGATTTGGCGGCGGATGCTGCGGGCTATGGCTTGCAGTTGTCTGGGCTCATCGACATTCAAGTGCAGCGAGGAGTTGGGTAAGTCAGTAAACAGCGGTTCCAACCAGTCGATGGACTCTAAAAACTGCCAAAATGTTTTAGCCGGCACAACAAAGCCCGGTATGACAGGATGACTTTTCTGCATCAAGCAGCTCAAGTAAAATGCTTTTTCTCCTACTGCATCTCTGTCTGAAGGTTGAATTTTGTCTAGCCAGTAGAGATTTTTCACGCTGTTAGNNTTAGAATGAATAAGCGCCAATGGACAGGATTAGTCAAATCTTTTCTCAATCTATTTCTTAAGTCTGACTGTCCTCTTTGTCAACGACCAGCTACCGCAGAGTTTTGTCCCTACTGCCGCAAGCAACTTCAGCGCTGTCAGTTAGCCACACCGGGTCAATATTGGGAAACCGATCGGGCTGTTTTTGTATGGGGGGAGTACGGCGGGGCTCTCAAACGGGCGATCGCAGCTTTCAAATATGAGAACAATCCCCAATTAGGGAAACCTCTTGGCGGCTGGCTGGCCGAAGCTTGGCTGAATTATCCCGAATTAGCTATTGACAATTTAACCGTCGTACCGATTCCGCTGCACAAGGAAAAGCTGAAACAGCGGGGATTTAACCAGGCGGAACTTTTGGCGGAAAGTTTTTGCGAGTTAACTGGTTTACCTTTACAGCGCCACGGTTTGGAACGGGTAAAATATACCCAGGCACTATTTCAGCTTTCAGCGCAGCAGCGGCAAGCGGAAATGAAAGATGCTTTAATTTTGGGTAAGGATTTTCGCCGCCGACTGCCGCGCGATCGGGTGTTGTTAGTCGATGATATTTATACTAGCGGTACTACTGTCAAGTCGGCCATTAAAATATTAAAGCAGTCAGGAATTTCGGTATATGGAACTGTTGCACTTGCAACTCCCAAAAAGACTTGAAATTCTCTTTCCCAGGTTCTAGCCATTGGTGATAATTGAGAAACCCGATTTCTTAGAGATATCTGGTTTGAGCCAAAAGTCTCTAAGTAGAAACCCGGTTTCTTTGATTGTTGCCAGAAAATGGCGACAGATCGTGGCGAATTTAATCCTTGACAAAAATATTCTTCTCAGTTACGATCGAGCTACTAATATTTTAATTTATGCCCGATGAAACAAAGAAATTTGCATGAATTAAATGAACAAGTTTTGTGAGAGGCAACCGAACCTCTAGCAATAGAGTATAACGGGTGCTTAGTTGGCTATTTTTACCCAGTGAGTGTGATGCCAAAGGCGATCGAAGAAATCGAGCGAACTTTTACAAATTTAGTACAACAATGGCGCAATGAAACTATAGGTATTTCCTCGACTACAGACTTAGTAATGCACCCTGCTTACCAACAAATTATTAGGATGGGGCCAGTAGTAATTCCTCTGTTATTAAGGGAAGTGGAAAGAAAATCGGGGCGTTGGTTTCATGCTCTGTGTGAAATTACTGGAGAAGATCCAGTACCTTTAGAAAAACGGGGTAAAACTAAAGAGATGACTCAGATATGGCTAGAGTGGGGGAAAGCCAAAGGTTATAAATGGTAGGAAATAATGCTTGGGTTTTGCCTAACAGTTCCTAACTAGAAACTCGGTTTCTTTAGCCCTTGACTTTAATCGAGTTTTCTGGTACAATAAATTTAAGTTTAAAAAACAATTTATTCCGATTTTAAGCTAGGCTTAATTACACATTTTTTGCTAAAGGAGCATTTATTGACTATGATAGAAAGGGAGAAGATCGTGCAATTAAGTGAGGCTATTGCCAATGAATTTCAGCCAGAAAAAATCATTTTGTTTGGCTCTTATGCTTATGGCAACCCTCAAGATGACTCGGATGTAGATATGCTAGTGATTTTGCCATACAAGGGGAGCAATTTTCGGAAAACTTGGGAAATTTTAAATAAAGTTCAACCGAAGTTTGCCATAGATTTGGTAGTGCGAAGTCCCGTCGAGGTGGAGCAACGCCTCGCATGGAATGATTTTTTTCTGCGGGAAATCATCGAAAAAGGAAAGGTGATTTATGAATCCCCTAACAGTTGAATGGGTTGATAAAGCTGAAGGGGATTTTACTACGACTTTGCGGGAATTACGAGCGAGGAAATCTCCCAACTATGATGCGGCGTGTTTTCACGCTCAACAATGTGTTGAGAAATATCTGAAAGCGCGTTTGCAAGAAGCGGGAATTAGTTTTAGTAAAACTCATAATTTGACCGTTTTATTAGATTTGCTTTTACCTGTTGAACCTAGTTATGATACTTTTCGCCCGAAACTTTTAGCGTTAACTGCTTTTGCAGTTGCTTATCGTTACCCAGGAGCTTCGGCTGATAAAGATACAGCGCGTGAAGCATTAAAGTTTTGTAAAGAAATCAGGCAAGCACTTAGGTTAAGTTTTGGTTTGACTTCCTAAAAAAGCGATCGCACTTCCATTGAGTCAGAAACCTGGTTTCTGAGATATCTGGTTTTCACCAACAATCTCCAAGCAGAAACCCGGTTTCTTCCCTAACATTCCTCTAAC
>DPLL01000091.1 GCA_003542015.1 Microcoleaceae cyanobacterium UBA9251
ACCCGGTTTCTGACTCCCCACGAGGAAACCCCAAAATCCAAGAAACCGGGTTTCTGCGAGAATTTACCCATCCTCACCGAGATTTTGGAAGAAACCCGGTTTCTGACTCCCCACGCGATCGCCCCAAAATCCAAGAAACCGGGTTTCTGCGAGAATTTACCCATCCTCACGAGATTGTTCATAGAAACCCGGTTTCTGACTCCCCGCGCGATCGCCCAAAAATCCAAGAAACCGGGTTTCTGCGACAATCTTGGCATCCCCACCGAAATTTTGGAAAGAAACCCGGTTTCTGATCCCCACGCCCAAGAAATAAAGGGGTGGGATGTTACTTAGATTGAATATATGCTTTAAATACAGGATCGATCTGAAACTTCGATCGCGTTCCTACTAACACTTTTTCGAATAAGCCGCGTCTGGCTAAAGATTGTATGGCTTGCCAAAATTCTGATTTGGATAAGAGGCTATCTGCTGGTTGTCGTGAAATATCTACAGCTTCATTTTGAGTTGCTAACCAGTATAACGCCTTTTTTTCTGAGTCTGATAAACGCTCTAGGTGAGATTCTAAAATGGGTTCTAAGTCACCTAAAAACACATCACTTCCATCCGCTAAAAACAGGGAAACGCTACCATCAAATAATTCCCAAATTGTTGCAGCGATGATATTTAGCCAGGAAGGATGTCCTTGATAAAGGGTGATTAATTCTGACCATTTTTCCTCATCTGCTAATCCTTTTTCTCTGAGAATTTCTGCGGCTTGTTCTCCTAACCCTTTGATGTGTAATGTTCGGGTAGCTCGGTTTTCGGCTTCTAAAGCAGTAATTTCTCTGGGTTTTTCCCAACTGAGGAGGATTAAAGAACTTTGATGGGATGATGTGGCTGTTTGTTTGAAAAATTTGCCATAGTCTTCATAGCCTGCTAAATATTGACCTGCTAATTCGCTGCTTTTAAAAATATTCTGTACGTCATCAAGGATTACTAAACAGCGAGAAGATCGAAAATAATCGATGACTGTGGGTAATGGGGGTTGTTGCGATCGCCCAAAAAATTGCTTGAGTTCGGTTTGGAGGGTTGAGAGTGTGGGTGTGTTGGTGAGACTTAACCAAATAATATAATCAAATTCGGTTTGAGTTTGTTCGATGAGTTGGAGGGCGATCGCGCTTTTGCCAATTCCACTTAAGCCGTAGACGGTAATCAAGCGGGTGTGGGCTTGTAAAATCCATTGTTTGAGGGTGGAGAGTTCGGATGTGCGATCGTAGTAGTCAGGGAAGTCGGGTGCGTCTGTTAAATCGATGATTGGGGATTGACTTTTGTTTTGGGGAGAGTCGGGGGGTGAGGGCGATCGTGCTTTTTCATTTTTAATATTTTGTATAAATTGACCACAAATCACATTATCAATTTGTAATAAAGAGTCATGTAAATGAGAAATGTTAGAAACCCTATATTTTTTCTCTACCTTAGAACGAAAATTAAACTTATTAAGGTCTTTTCCTAATTCCTCACGCAACTTTTCCCATAACTTAGCCGCTTCTTTTTTAACGTGAGATTCACTACAATGGAAGTCTTTAGCGATTTGAGGATATTTTTGTCTTTGCCAAACACCCGTCAGTATTGCTTCCTGTATAGGTGTAAGATGTTCTCCAGTTTCAGTTTTGTCAAAAATCGAATTATTAGCCCATTCTACAACATCTTCAACATTCATGGGTCAGGGTTGAGTGCGGTTTATTGAACTATATCCTACTAAATCCTACTTTGTCAACTGAATTATACCAAATTCTACTAAATTGGTTCAGGATGGTTGGGAAAGTTGGGTACTGAATGCTACGGTTTTGAGTTGTCGATGCTAAAACGCACCAAATAAAATTAGGGAATACAACATGAGCGCGTTTAACCAAATTAAGGGAGTGTTTTATGTCTTATAGTGAATATGCCAATCAAGGTCAAGCGCAATTAATGACTTTGCTAAAGGAAAAACTAGCAGCAAGTCTGTGGAAAGAAGCAAATCAACTGACGAAAGTTTTGATGCTCAAGACATCTTCTCGGAAAGATGGGGATTATCTATATTTAGATATTGATAGCTTCCCGGAAAAAGAAATTCAAGAAATAGACCGACTATGGCTAGATCATAGTGGTTCTTACTTTGGCTTTAGCGCACAAAAAGCCATCTATAATCGGGAAAATTATCAACAGTTTATTACTAATGTAGGGTGGTATAAAGGAGATTCTTGGTTAAACTATGACGATCTATTTTCGTGGGAAAGTGCACTAAAAGGACACTTACCTTACTGTGGATGGTACTTTTGGCAGGGGGTATATGCACCTTCAACTTCCACTCACTTATCATCTAGTCACAAACATTCCCACCAGCCTCACTATCATGCACCTCATAGACATGATTCGGGTGGAGGTGCTGCTGGGGCTGCTGGTTTAGCAGCAGCCGCACTAGCTGCTGCACCTTGGGTAATTGGAGCGGCCGCTGTTGGTGGTGCTGGTTATTTGATTTATCGTGAAGTCACTAAAGACGAAAGGAAAAGGAAAGAGAGATTAGAAAAAGAAGAAGAGGAAAGACAAGAGAGACAACAACGATTAGAAGCGGAAAATAAAGTCGAAAAAAATATTGGTGCTCTCTTAGCTCTAGTTTGATGAAAATACTAATGTTTTGGCAATTAGTAGTAGGGTATGTCACCTGGTAATTTTTGATCAATACGATTAATTATCGCAAGTGACATACCCTATATCTATTGGTAATCAAATTGCGATCGCGCCTCCTTTCCATCTGATTTTAAACTGCAACCAACTACTCTCGGTCAACCCAGTATTGTGGTTTACGCTTGTGATGTGCAACCGCTAAAATCCGAATCTGCTCTTCTTCTAGGATACGATAAAACAGAGAGTAAGAAAACTTGGGCAAAATTACCCGACGAACAGAAACTCCTACATTTGAACCAGCTTCAGGATATAGCATGAGGAAGTTTACTGCCTCTTCTACTTCTCCTAAAAACTCTAACCCAAGCCCAGGTTTTTGTTCCTCGTAATAAGCGGTGGCATCAATTAATTCTTGTTCTGCTAGTGGATGAAATATGGCGTTTTTCATTGCAGAAGCCCACGAATCTTCTGAAACACTTGTTGGGCCGGAATGCCAATAACTTCGCCGCCATCCATTTCGCGATCGCGCCTTTCAGCTTCTTCACTCCAGATAGTTGTAACTTCTGGATCGATTTCTCTACTTTGTCCCAAGTGTTTTAGGAGTCGAGATAGCAATATTGCTTGAGAGTCTTGTGGAAGTGCAAGAACCTCAGCTTCAAGATTTTCAAGTGTCATAGTATTTAATTATTTTTTGATACACTAACTCTATCATACTTTGGGATAAAAAACTATAGTTCAGACTTAAACTTAGCCTTAGCTGCTCGCAGTTTTTCCCATGCAGCCTCGGTTCCTGGTTTTGGTGGTTGCGCCGCAATTCTCGCAATCAAATCGCGATTTTTTTCTTCATAATACAGCCGCAGTTCTTCAGCTTCCTTAAGAACCATTTGATACTCAGCTTCAACATCAGCACGATTGACCTCAATATAAGCTAAAGCTGCGTTAATTTGTGCCTCTGTAAGCTCAAACAATCCCCTGATAAACTTAGGCGGATATTGAGCCGTCACATAGATATTATATAATTTTGAGAAACCCAAAATCCAAGAAACCGGGTTTCTGCGAGAATTTACCCATCCTCACCGAGATTTTGCTCAGAAACCCGGTTTCTGACTCCCCACAGACAAACTCCAAAAACTCCAAGAAACCGGGTTTCTGCGAGAATTTACCCATCCTCACCGAGATTTTGGTGAGAAACCCGGTTTCTGACTCCCCACAGACAAACTCCAAAAAATCCAAGAAACCGGGTTTCTGCGAGAATTTACCCATCCTCACCGAGATTGTTGAAGAAACCCGGTTTCTGACTCCCCGCGGCCCAACTTCAACTAAACCAAAAACAGCAGCAATCCTAAGCAATTTGAAATGCCTCTATTTATTAATAATAATGCTAAAACTCCCGATCGAGTTTACTTTTTTTTATTTGACCAATTTGTATTCAAGTGGTCTTGTTTTTTTTTACTAATGTGCAGGGCGATATGGGCGATCGCATTGAACCGCAATATGTTTGATCGTCTACGGTTTTTTATGAATGATTTAACCGCAGAGAACGCAGAGAACACAGAGAAAGAGCAGAGAGAAATGAATGATTCCGATGTTAACAGATTTGATATTAATTCAATTTCAAAGCGTTAACAGGCACGTCATCCCAAGAACTAACAATCCGTAATGTAGCAACCCAGCCTTGCTCTTTTTGTTCTGCTGTCAAATTATTCTCGAAAGATTCGTGGCATTCCTGAGCTTGAGTCTCATCGACACAAGCAATGCAAGCATAAACAATACCTGACGGATCGATTTGCTCGTTTACCCAAATAATCACAATCTGTTCTCCTAATTAAGTTAACTATTACCTGAATTTTCCGAGATTTTTGGCAATTATCTACAATTACTTTGATGCCAAATTAGCTAAAGATTCGCCCGCCAGCCGGCAAATCCGCCAATCAGGCATCACATCAGCACCGATACCTTGGTAAAATCCGATCGCCAATTCATTCCAATCCAACACACTCCATTCCAAACGCCCGCAGCCCCTTTCAACCGTCAACTGTGCTAAATAAACTATCAAAGACTTGCCAATTCCCCGCCCTCGAAACTCAGGGAGCACAAACAAATCTTCCAAATAAATTCCCGGCTGAGTCAAAAAAGTAGAATAGTTATGAAAAAACAGTGCCCAGCCGACAACTCGACCCTCGGACTCTGCTAAAATCGCTTCAGCAAAAGGTCGATCGCCAAACAGATGATTCTCCAAATCTACCGCACTCCCAGTCACAGCATCAGACAACTTCTCGTACTCAGCCAAAGCTTTAATCAAATCAAACAGCATCGGCACATCTGCCCGCGTAGCTGGACGCAAAATTACCTCATAAGACATAAACAAGCAGTAAGTGACAATCCAACATTAAAATACCATATCAAACCTGTTTAATGTTCACTTATTTCAGCCAGCCCTTTAATCGTTCCGTAACTTGAGGCCGCCGCAGTTTCCGCATAGCCTTGTTTTGAATTTGACGGACTCGTTCGCGGGACAAATTGAACAAACTGCTGACCTCTTCTAAAGTGTAAGGTTCCCCCGTCACCAAACCATAACGCATAGCAACAATCTCTTTTTCCCGCTCAGTCAAAATTGAGTCCAACACCTCCAAAATATCTTGGCGCATCATCATCTCATTCATCTGAGCTTCAGGAGATTGCGTCACACTATCTTCAATCACATCCAAAAGTTCCGAACTTTCTTCCGAGCCGATGCGGTGGTTGAGAGACAAAGATTGTCGGCGTACTTGCTGAAGATAGCGAAGCTGTTCGCAAGTAATTTCCATTGCTTTAGCAAGTTCAGCTTCAGTGGGATTGCGTTGGAGCGATCGCCTCAAATCCCGATATACTCTTTTTAGTTTATTTAACTGTTCGACAATATGAACCGGCAAGCGAATTGTCCGCCCTTGATTGGCAATTGTCCGCGTAATTCCTTGGCGAATCCACCAATAGGCATAAGTAGAAAACTTATAACCCTTTTCCGGGTCGAACTTTTCCGTGGCTCGGTTCAAACCCAAAGCTCCTTCCTGAATTAAATCCAGAAAAGGCACGCCCCGATTCAGATAGCGTTTGGCGATGGAAACCACCAGCCGCAAATTCGAGCTAATCATTTTTCGTTTCGCCGACTGACACTGATGTCGGAGGTTTTGCAGTTGAGTTTCGCTCAAACCCATAGCCAGAGCGAGTTCAGCTTTTGTCGCAACTCTTCCCAATTCCTGCTGTAAACCCTTTTCTATTTCCTCAAGGGCTACCAATTCTCGGACACGGCGTGCTAACTCCACCTCTTCGGTAGCAGTCAGCAAAGGATAGCGAGCCATTTCCTTGAACAAAGCTCCCACGGGATCGTCGGCCGACCAGTTGTTGTATGCTTCTGAGCGAGTTACACTAGGACGATCGATCTCGATGTCCTCATCTTCTGCGATCGCGAGTGAGGCTTCCGGTGCCACCGCAAAACTGCCTAGGTCAGATTCTGCCATATGGTGCTTGGTGTCGGTGGAATGATTTGAAATGTCTGTCTCCACTTTAGCGAATTTAAAGGCAAATTGCCAAAATCTATAGTTTTCGCTATGAATCGCCGTTAGCACGTCATGGAAAGCCAAAAAATTGTCAATCTTTTAATCGAAAATCCAAAATCGAAAATCCAAAATCAATTAGTCCGAGCCAATAAAGGAGCCGCCTGCAACAACTGCTGAGTGTAAGGGTGCTGTGGATTAGTAAAAATATCCCTAGTCTTGCCAATTTCCACAATTTTTCCGGCATTCATAACTGCAATGCGATCGCAAAAAAATCTCGCCACCCACAAATCATGGGTAATAAACAAATAAGTTAGATTAAACTCCTGCTTCAACTCCAGCATTAGTTCTAAAACTTGCGTCTGCACGCTGGCATCCAGCATACTCACCGGTTCGTCGCAAATAATCAGTTGTGGGCGAGTAATCAAAGCGCGGGCGATCGCCACACGCTGCTGTTGTCCTCCCGACAATTCCCCTGGATAGCGGCGAAAGAAATCCTCCCCAGGAGTCAAACCCACCCGCTCTAACATTGCCATTACTTGTCTTTTAGCTTCGGGGGCCTTAGCTAGTTTGTGAATAAATAAAGGGTCAGCAATACTTTGTCCGACAGTCATCATCGGATTCAAGCAAGCGTGGGGGTCTTGAAATACCATTTGCATTTGGCGGCGGTGTTTCCTCACAGCATCGCGATCCAGTGCAGTCAGATCTATTCCTTGAAATTCCACTTTGCCACCAGTAGAAGGAATTAGCTGCAAAATCGTCCGTGACAAGGTACTTTTGCCGCAGCCGGACTCCCCT
This sequence comes from Microcoleaceae cyanobacterium UBA9251, assembly GCA_003542015.1. Taxonomy (GTDB): domain Bacteria; phylum Cyanobacteriota; class Cyanobacteriia; order Cyanobacteriales; family Microcoleaceae; genus Microcoleus. The sequence goes on from DPLL01000091.1 coordinate 6,975, forward strand.
ACAAGCCCTAGGATTTCCCCCCGTTCTAGCTCGAAATTAACGCCGTCTACTGCTTTAATTACATCGCGCTTCCTCGAAAATAACTGCTCTAACAAATTACTTTCTAAACTGTAGTGCTGCTGCAAATTCGTCACAGTCAACAGAGGCGAATTGGATGAAGACTGAAGCCGATAATTTTCCTTCTCCCCTCTATCCGTTACATCCGTTACATCCGTTACATCAGTTACACAATCCGTTGCCGAACTTCCTTCTTCCTTCTGAATGTGCAAAGCTGCTTTTAAGAGCGATCGAGTATATTCATGCTGCGGTTGTTGAAAAACCTCCTGCACAGGCCCAGTTTCCACTACTTTACCGCCGTACATCACCGCAATGCGATCGCAATACTCAGCCACCATCGCCAAATCGTGAGAAATCAACAAAATAGCCGTTCCCCGTTCAGCACAAAGTCGCGTTAATTCCTGCAAAATCTGGGCCGCTACAGTTACATCCAAACTCGTCGTCGGTTCATCCGCCACAATTAATTTAGGATCGAGCAAAAGAGCCAAAGCAATCGCCACCCTTTGCCGCATTCCGCCACTAAATTCGTGAGGAAATTGCGACCAACGGGAAGCCGGAATTTTCACAGCTTCCAGAATTTCGATCGCCCTTTTCTTAGCTTGCGCCTTAGACAAATTCGGTCTATGAGCCTGCAAAGTTTCAATACAATGTTCACCGACAGTCATCAAAGGATCGAGACGAGTCATCGGGTCTTGAAAAATCAATGCCACAGCTTCCCCACGAAACCGTCTGAGTCGCGACGCATTCATGTCAAACACAGACTCTCCAGCAAAACAAACTCGCCCCTCAATCAGCGTTGACTCCGGCAGCAACCGCATCGCCGCCCGTCCCAAAGTTGACTTACCGCACCCCGACTCCCCAACTAATCCCAGCTTTTCCCCCGGTTGCAGGGTTAGGGAAACACCGTCAACAGCCCAACCGGCTTGGCCTCGTCGCTGGGGATAAGCTACTCGTAGATTTTCGACGGAAAATAGAGCATAGTCATTAGTCATTAGTGATTAGTCCTTAGTTATTCGTTATTAGTCCTTAGTCATTAGTCATTAGTTATTAGTCATTAGTCCTTAGTTATTCGTTATTAGTCATTAGTCATTAGTCCTTAGTTATTCCTTGTTTTTTTTACTCTCAACAGTCAACAGTCAACAGCCAACAGCCAACGGTCAACTGTCAACTGTCAACTAACAAATAACTAAATTTCCTTTCGCTTCAGCTCAGCTTTCCGCAATATATAAGTAGCCGCACAATCTGCGTGGGGATGGTCTGCTAAAACTTCCGCGAGTTCCAACACATACCCAGCGATGTCCGGCCCCAGCTTGTCAATCAGGACTTGACGCTCCCTTTCGGCGAGTTCCTGCAAACGGGCCTTCGCTTGCCAGTTAGGGGAAAACATCTGGTCAATCTCGGTGTGGAATCCCAAACTTTCGAGAATGTCCCACTCGCCGTTATCGCACCAAATGCCCCCGCACAGCATACAGTGCTCTATGTAAAAGGGCACCTTACTGAAAGGAACTTTCGCCCGCGATAGGTAGTGACCGTCTTCGGGACACAGGGCGGCTTTGCTGTCGTAGAGAGACGGTGTGAATTCTATGCCCAGAGTGCCTGTCTGCTGTCGATCGGATTTAATCGACCACTGGCCCTGGATCTTTTGCCAAGCTTCGTATTCTCTGCCTGGAATCCAGATACCATAACAGTTGGGACACCACTGTACCGACATAGTGCCGGCTAAAGTGCCGCCCTCTAAGTTGGGATGTTTGCATTTTGGACATTCCACGGCTTTAATTTCTCCTTGCCTTCTCAGTTCTTGGTTAACTCAGTTGTTAATTCTGCCTTCTGGGCGGTATCTGAAGAACCATAATTTTTGGGTAGCAGCGCACCGCAGTAGCCAATTAGCGTGTTGAGCCTCGCCATCGCCGCAGTTTGCCTCGCTGTCGCTGTCGCTGGCTGGCGCGATGCTTGCAAAAACGTTACGTCTGTCCCCAGCAGCCGTAGTTGCTTGTGAATTTCCGTCAGATAGGACTGTTCAGGGGGTGTTTCTGACGGCTCTAACTCACCGCTGTCGGCTCTCATAATTTGGTTTCCGAAAAATTGTTGCACTTTTTTGTATTCGGCCGCCAGCGCTGCCCTATCTAGATTATCCTGTGCAGCGGTTTTTTGTAGCTGTTCGAGTGCTTGCTGTAATTCCTGGTAGCGCTGATACCGATTTTCGGACAATATCATAATTGTGTAAATAAATTTGTACCTATAATTAAATTAGATACTTGCTTAAGGTTTGTAAAAGATTAAGGGAAGTCTTGCATTTTTGCAGCAATTCCTGTTTAAGCGAGAAAATTTCTGCACGCTCAGGGCGTGACTCGATCCGTCTGGCTTCTGCTTTTAGCACTGGCATTGCCTGTGAATGATGTCGATCGATCGCCCTTCCCCCCTACTGCAACTGCCCAAATGTTCTGATTTTACAGGAGCGGCACCCCGAAGTGGCTACAATCCTGTCACGATCTTTTCCTCCCTGGGGGGGTGGGCAACTTGGATTTAGATAGATATATTTGACCGAAAAATCGACTATTTTTTTCAAGGGCAATTTGTGACGACCGATTAGTTTAGCATAGCTAGACACATAATTTCGGCAATTGAACCGATAATAGACTTTTAACCATTGGTATTTCTAAGTTTTAAAGGTGCCTACCATGAACGCTCAAACTCTGACTCCCTCGATCGATCCTGCGATCGTTCCCGATTGGCTGCAAGAATGCCTGAATGCCCGATCGCAAGTTGATGCTGACCCCAACCTCAATTGCCCGACTGACAACAGCTTAATTTGTCGGGCCTTTGAATTTGCCCGCGACTTGCACGAAGGACAATACCGCAAGTCAGGAGAACCTTACATTTGCCATCCGATAGCTGTAGCCGGGATGTTGCGCTATATGGGCGCTAACAGTGCCATGATCGCAGCGGGTTTCCTCCACGACATTGTGGAAGATACAGAAGTTACAGTCGAAGAATTGGAACAGCGTTTCGGCCATGAAGTGCGACAGTTGGTGGAAGGAGTCACAAAGCTTTCTAAGTTTAATTTTTCCAGCAAAACTGAACGCCAAGCTGAAAATTTCCGCCGAATGTTTTTGGCAATGGCTAAAGATATTCGCGTAATTGTAGTCAAGTTAGCAGACCGGCTGCACAACATGAGGACCTTAGAGCATCTGCCAGAAGAAAAGCAGCGCAGCATCGCCCTAGAAACACGAGAAATTTTTGCTCCCCTGGCGAATCGTTTGGGTATCGGTCGCTTTAAGTGGGAATTGGAAGATTTAGCTTTTAAATACCTGGAACCGGATGCTTACCGCGAAATTCAGGATTTGGTGGCGGTGAAGCGGTCCGATCGAGAAACTCAACTCGCAGAAGTTACAGATACACTGCGAGAAAGACTTGAAAAATTAGGCATTAAATGCTATGAAGTCAGCGGTCGTCCCAAACATTTGTACGGAATTTACGGGAAGATGCAGCGCAGGCAAAAAGGGTTTAACCAAGTTTACGATATTGCTGCGGTGCGGATCATTGTAAAAACCAATGATGATTGTTATCGAGCTTTGGCGATCGTCCACGATTCTTTCCGCCCCATACCCGGTCGCTTTAAAGATTATATCGGCTTACCGAAGGCGAATCGCTATCAATCTTTGCACACAGGAGTAATCGGAACAAGCGGCCGTCCCATCGAAGTACAAATTCGCACGGTAGCAATGCACCACATTGCGGAATACGGGATTGCCACCCACTGGAAATACAAAGAAACTGGTGGTTCTAGCAACACTAAAGTTACCGGTGACGACGAGAAATTTACTTGGCTGCGGCAACTGCTAGAATGGCAAAGCGACCTCAAAGACGATCATGAATATTTAGAGAGTATTAAAGACAATTTATTTGACGAAGATATCTACGTTTTCACTCCTAACGGAGACGTGATTGCTCTCAACAAAGGCTCAACACCTGTAGATTTTGCTTATCGCATTCACACAGAAATAGGCAATCATTGCACCGGGGCGCGGGCCGGCGGGCGGATGGTGACACTAGACACGGTTTTAAAGAATGGCGATATAGTCGAAATTCTGACTAAAAAAAATGGTAGTCCCAGTTTGGATTGGCTAAACTTTGTCAAGACGAACGGGGCAAAAAACCGAATTCGGCAGTGGTTTAAGCGATCGCACCGAGATGAAAATATCGCTCGCGGGCGGGAATTGCTGGAAAAAGAATTAGGTAAAAATGGCTTGGAATCTTTACTAAAATCCGAACCTATGCAGTCGGTGGCTCAGCGCTGCAACTACCACAGCGTCGAAGATTTATTAGCGGCGTTAGGCTACGGCGAAGTTACCTTAAATATGGTGGTAAACCGACTGCGAGATTTGGTGAAGATCAAGCAGAAAACGGAGACTTCTCCTGCGGGTGGAGTTCAGGAATTACCCGTGCAAATACCTGTGATGATGCCGCCGAAACCGACACCGAGTTCGTCTCCGAGCAAATCGCCGATCGCAGGTGTTGAGGGCTTGCTGTATCATTTATCAGGCTGCTGCTGTCCGATTCCGGGGGAAGTAATTATTGGAGTTGTGACTCGCACTCACGGAATTTCTATTCACCGACAAGGTTGTGTAAATGTTGAAAATGTGCCTGGAGATCGGTTAGTTCCTGTGAGTTGGAATTCGGGCGATCGCAATGGTAGCCGTCCGAATACTTATGCAGTTAACATTCAAATTGAGGCTCTCGATCGAGTAGGAGTTCTCAACGATGTATTATCGCATTTAAAGGACAACAAAGTCAACGTTCGCAGCGCTCAAGTAAAAACCTATCCCGGTTTGCCCGCATTAATTGACTTGTGCATGGATATCGAAGATAAGGGACAGTTCGAGCGAACTTGTAGGCAAATCAAAAATATGAGTGATATTTTGAATTTGCGGCGGCTGAGTCAAGTGAATTAGTAGGGGCAAACCCCCGTGGTTGCCCTTTCCTAGGGGCAAACCCCCCGTGGTTGCCCTTTCGTAGGCACGGGGGAAGAAAAATGAAACCCTTTATTTGGCGGGAGCGACAGGCTTTGAATCGCCAAATTTTTGTCGCAAAAACTGCTGGGCAACTTTTCCGGCATCCTGCTGTTTCCCATCAACTAGATAGTTGAGTTTCCGCATATCCTGCTCGGAGATTTTGCCACTAAATTCTGCGATCACCGGGCGCAATTCCGGGTATTTATCCAAAATTTGCGATCGCACAACCGGCACTGCTTCATAGGGCGGAAAATAGTTTTTATCATCTTGCAGCACCACCAAACCCAAGCTTTGAATCAAACCATCGGTTGTACTTCCAGCAATCACATCCACCTCTTTTTGTTGCAGCGCTTGATAAAGCAATCCTAACAACAATTCCTTCGGTTCCTCCGCAAATTTAATCCCGTAAGTTTTAGCCAATCCGGGAAATCCATCTTCTCTCTCTTTAAATTCTGGGCCAAAACCAGCCCGCAGTTTGGGTGCAACTTGCCCCAATTGCGAGAGAGTTTGTAGATTGAGTTTTTTCGCATCATCTCCCCGCACAATAATCGCAAAACTGTTATTAAATCCCAAGGGTTCAATCCATTCTGCTTTAAACTGTTTAGGATACTCTTTTTTGATATAATCGAAGACTTTTTTGGAGTCTGAAATCGGCTTTTGTTTGAGAATGCTGGAGTAAGCAGTACCCGTATATTCCACGTACAAATCGATTTTACCTGCTGTTAAGGATTGATGACAAAGCGAGCCTCCGAGATTCAGTTCCCGTTCTACTTTAATATTTGTTTTAGCTTCGATACGGCGTGCTAAAATTTCTGCGATAATCACTTGTTCGGTAAAGTCTTTCGAGCAGATGACAACTCGCTTTTCGGAACTAGAGGTACATCCTGCTACTGCAAATAAGGAAAGCAGCCAGCAGGAATAGAAAAAAAAATCGTTTTTTGATATTTTCATGAGTTAACTCGGTTTTGAATTTTACAAAGGTTAATAGCCACACCTGAAATTTGATCTTTGACAACCATACTCAGCCATCTTTGATATAAACTAAACTTAAGTTTAGCAATACCTGAGCAAAAATGAGTGGCGAAAATCGGCGATATGTCAGCGTAGAAGAACAAGAATTGCGACGATTGCGCGAACAGGAAAGCCGTTTGCGCTCCGTACAGAACGATTTACCAGAACGGTTAAATGCCGTCCGACAACAAGCACAGCAAGAGTTTCAACAGCGCTTGGCCCCCCTGGAACAGCGCGCCAGACAGCAGGAACAAGAAACCCAAAGCCTCAAAAGCAATTTAGCCAGCTTAGAACAAGAGACTCAAAAGCGATTACAACAGCAGCGACAGGACTTTAAAACCGCCGTGCGCGAAGCCGAATCTCGCCAGCAGCAGGCTTTGCAGCAGGAAACAAGCCGCTTGGAGTCCGCCCAGCGTCAAGGTTTTGAGCAGCAGCGGGGCGAATATTTGCGAATTACCGCCCAGCAGCGACAGGAATACACGGGTTTGATTGACCGCCAAGACAGGAAGTTCACCCAGTTGATTGCGGAAGAACAGCAAGCGCGAGAACGGGGACAGAAAGTTTTACAGGTGCAAATAAATCGAGTTGTTGATAATCTCGAACAGGAAACCCAGCGGAAAGCCAAAATTGCCGAAGATTTATTGTCCGATGTGGCAGTAATTTGGGAACAAATAAATCGCGATTACCAACATCAACGCTTTGCTCCGGGAAAACTGGCAGATTTGCACCGTGGCTTAGAAATGGCGCGCAGCAATATCCAAGCTGGCTTGACGGAAGCGGCCATTGCTACTACCCAGCAAACCTATTTAGATTTAGCTGATTTGCGAATCCAATTAGAACAAAAGGAGCAAGAATGGCTGTTACTTTATAATGCTGCTTGGGAAGATTTGAAAAGTTTAATTGTCGAAGTCCAGGCTAACAAAGAATGCGAAATTGAAATGGGGGAAGGCGATGAGGCCGAGAAGTTTAAATTAGAAGTAGATTATTGGGTTAATGGTCGTTTGAGCGAGTACGAACAGCAGTTGAATCAGTTGGAATCGGAATTGAAAGCTGGGGAATCGAAACTTACTACTGAGCAAGTGCAGGAATTGGGCGAACAAATCATTGCTTTGCAGCCAATTTTAGGTGAGATTGTCGAACAGGCAAAACTCACAATCTTGGGTTCCCAATTGCGAGTAGAAATTGCCGACAAAGTAGTAGGTGCTCTGGAATCTTTGGGATATACTTTAGTTGATTCCGAGTCCGATGCTGTCTATGAAGGTAATGACCAGCGCAATGCTTTTGTGGTGAAAGTGAAAAATATTGCTGGGGATGAAGTGGTGACAGTCATCAGTCCCGAAAAAGAGTTTGGGGCGAACTCTGTTTCGATTAATACTTTCAGTCAAACCCTGGTGGATGAAACAGCGACGCGGCAAAATGCGAAGGCTATTTTTGATGCTTTGGAGGAGGAAGGAGTGCAGGGGGATGGTGAACCGGTGTGCAATCAGAAAGCACAGCAGGAATATCAGAATTTGGAGGAAGTAAAGCGCCGTCAAGTTGCATCGCCTCCATCGCCGAGGGTATCAAAAAATCAGTAAAAAACCCGGTTTCTTGAATCCGCACGAGAGCTCAGAAACCGGGTTTTTATCAAAGTCTAGGATGGTGTCCAAAAATTTAGGAAAAAACCCGG
>DPLL01000529.1:0-3192 GCA_003542015.1 Microcoleaceae cyanobacterium UBA9251
GTTCTTTCTGCCTATGGGCTTGGGGCTGGCTGCGCGGTTCACTGTGGAGATGTGGTGGAAGGATTATTTGGTGGTAAAGATGTCCGTACCTACACGGTGATTGGTGATGTTGTGAATACAGCAAAGCGTCTAGAGGGCGCAACCGCAGCAGGAGAAATCACAATTTCAGATGTTGTATATGAAAGGTTAGGTAAGCAACTTCAAGTTAAGCTTTGCAGAACTCATGATCTTAAAGGAAAGACAAAGCCATTCAAAAGTTGGGTGCTGCTGAATAGCAAAGTTCCCGATCTGCTTCCATAATACTCATGATGATGCTTTACAAGGTGATGCAGCGTAAGTCAATTAAGCAAGAAGAGCATTGAATAAGTAGCCGATACTGATGATGCCGAGAGTCAGCCAAATAATTTGGGGTGGCGTTCCTAGGCGACATACTAAATCAACGAAATCACTATCTTTTGTCATGATTACTGCATTAAAGTTCGCGAATCCTCAAAAATATCGATATCTTTTGAGTCCCTTAATCCAAGATCTCGCAGTGCCGAAGTTTCTATGCTAAAGGTATTAGTAACCCAATTTGCCAAGGTAGGAGGTAACTGAGCATCAATCCAAATATTCATGCTGTCAACCGAGTAAAATCAGTGCGTCGTGCAGCAAACAGCAAGCAAGCTTGGATGTCTTCAGGTTCCAAATCGGGGAAGTCTTCCAAAATTTCAGTGACAATGACATTTTCGGCCAACATTTCTCAAATATCGCTGACCCGAATTCTCATGCCTCGAATGCAAGGGCGACCACCGCACTGACCGGGTGTTTGGGTAATAGGAGTTAACAAGTTATTCATTGTGCCTCCAACTGTTTGATGACAGGTAAGATTCTGTTATTATACAAAAGCTGGTTGCGATCGCGACATGAGAAATCGATAAAGGCGATCGAATCGAGGTTATCTGCAAACTACGAATATTGAAAAATCTTATTTTTTTAGTTGCTCTTGACAAAACGCACAAATATGCGGTATTGAATGGAAAACTTAGGCATTTGTCCCGCCTATGCCAGTTAATAATAAGTTACAAAGACTCATTATTGGTAGTTGATTTATACTGCAATAATGAAATTCAGTTCAATCCATGAGTGATAGAATGTTTAATGCGCTACTACAACGGGGCTATTTTCCTCAAGAATTACCGCCACCCTTTCAAACAACTTCATTTGCACTAGCTATTACTTCACAAATATCGTCTCTACCTGATCCGTTCATTTACGATCCTAAAATAAGAAGCGAATTTGTATCTCAACCGGAAAGCTTCAATCTAGCTAGGGCAGGAACCTTGCGGCGCATTCTTAGTATCCCAAATCCAATTAATTATACTCAATTAGCGCACGTTATCAGTAGTGATTGGCAGCAATTATTACACCATACTCAACAATCAACCATTTCTATGAGTAAACCTGTTCAGACTCATGGGAAGATACGTGCTGTTCAACGGTTTAAAAATTTTGGTGATTTGCAGGAAATACGAGCTATTAACCGCGTTGGTCGTCGATATGCTCTTAAAGCTGATATTAATGCCTTCTACCCATCTGTCTACACGCATAGTATTCCTTGGGCTATTCACACTAAAAAAGTTGCGAAAACTCAACGAAGATATGATCAATCATTGGGAAACAAGATTGATACATTGATTAGGAATGCACAAGATAAGCAAACAAAAGGAATTCCTATTGGACCTGATACATCTCTAATTGTGGCGGAATCGATCCTAGCAATAGTTGACCAAGAGTTGGAAAAGACATTCCCAAATTGCGGGTTTCGATATGTAGATGATTATGAATTGTGTTTTTGGTCATTGGCTGATGCAGAAGCAGCCCTATTTAAGCTCCAAGAATTACTCACCGATTTTGAACTTCAATTAAATCCCAACAAGACAAAGATTATAGAATTACCGTGTCGGGTGGAACCCAAGTGGGTTGCTGAACTGCGTGTTTTTGAATTTCGGGCAGGAGCGCGCTCACAGCATACAGATATCATCCACTTTTTCGATTGTGCATTTGAATTCTGGGTGCACAATCAAGAGGAATCTGTACTCAAGTATGCGTTATCAAAATCGAGAGATATAACTGTTCCAGCAGAAAATTGGTCTTTGTATGAATCATTTATTCTACAATGTGCCATAGCAGAAGCAGGGGTACTGCCTATTGTCATACATCTAATTAAGCAATATTCCGATGATGGCTATCGGCTTAATGAAGATTTAATTCGTGAAGTATTCAAACGAATAGTTGAATTACACGCTCCTCGCGGTCATGCTAGTGAGGTTGCGTGGGTAATTTGGGGCAGTCTCATTCTGCAATTTCCCATTGAGGATGAGACTGCCAACATTATTGGAATAATGAGTGATTCTATTGTTGCTTTACTTGCCCTGGATGCCCAGTCCAAGGGATTGATTAGCAAAACGACAGACTTTAAGTTCTGGGCTGAGTGTATGACCGCTGATGAACTGTGTGGATCTAACTGGTTACTCTGCTACGAAGCTTACGAGCATCGCTGGCTACCATCGAAGGATGGCACAGACTATATCGCTCAACATCCATCATTTCTATTTTTACGTAATAATAATGTACATTTTTATGACATACAAAGTTCAATCCAATACTCTATGCTGGTAGAAAGTCGTCCCACACCAACCCCTGTATATACTGGAGGATATTGATCGTAGCATTTAAGCACAAACTCTATCTGTAGGCTGCGATGCGGCGCACCCTACAGATAGGTAGTATCTGAACATTTAATTTGCGTTCACGCACAGCCGTCTCTCTAAAAGCGATCGTATTTTACATTTAATTAGAACAACCTACTTTCTCATTTCCCGCCGGTAAACGCACAGTAAAAATAGACCCTTTCCCCTCCTCACTTTCCACCAAAATCTCGCCGCCCATCATCCGACAATAGTAGCGGCTAATTGTCAGCCCCAATCCCGTGCCGCCGTACTGTCGCGTTGCCGAAGAGTCAGCTTGCACAAAAGCTTCAAACAATTTGTGCTGCTGTGCTTGGGACATTCCAATTCCGGTATCTTTAACAGATAAACAAATCCAATCCGACTCTTGAACATTCAGCAAAGGACAAGCTATGGTGACAGAATAAGTTTCACCCGCAGCAATTGAATTATCAATAGCCGATCGCCCTAAATTCAATTTTCC
>DPLL01000529.1:3395-10791 GCA_003542015.1 Microcoleaceae cyanobacterium UBA9251
CTCATATTTGCTAAAAACTGGCTTTTAGCATTGTTAGCGGCGATGGCGATTTCCTTAGCTTGTTGTAATTCTTTTGTATGTTCCGAAACCCGCTCGATTAGGTGATTGAGAGAGACAGCCAGAGAGCCTATTTCGCCTTGTGCGGTGACGGGGGCTCGCAAGTCAAAATTCGACTCGGAGGCTACTTGTTCGGCCACCTGAGTGATGCTGATAACAGGTTTGGCGATCGCCCGACTGGTGCGGTAAGCGACAATTCCAGACACCGCTACCGACAGCAGCATACTAATTATAATTATCGCCTTTTCGATGCCTTGCGCGTCCTCCATCACTTCACCGCCTTGCCTTTCCTGCTGCTGGGCTATGTCGAGGATTTTGCTCAATTCCTGAAGGTGGCTGTCGAGTTGTTGTGCACCCGATCCGCTTTCGATTGCGAGCAATTTTCGGGCTGACTCTATCTCTTGCGGTGATAATTGCGTTAGCGAAGCCCTCGAAGAGGATTGCCCGATTTGCTGCAAGCTAGACTTGAGAGTATCGGCGTAGGATTCTAAATCTGCTGTGCAATCTTGCAATAAAGCCTTGAGATTTTCAGGCTTTGCTGCTAGCCAAGCGGGTTGGCTGTCGGCAAACTTTTCTATTTGCAATCGCAGGTTTTTCGCCTTAGTAATACTCCCGAACAACAGCTCTTTTTGCAATTGCAGTTTGGCCCAATTGTCTACAAAAGAATCTAGCTGCGATCCCTGCAATTGCGCCGCCAGGGCTGCATCTTTAAAATTGCCCAGCAATTGCGCTTGCAGGTGAGCGTCATTGAGTTGTTTTACTCCTTGTCCTTGGTGGTAGTCGGCGATTAGCATTCCACTCAGCGAACCCAAAAAACCGATTCCTATTGCCACGAAATACCCGCAGCCAATTTTGTGATGGATGCCCCAACTGCCGATTTTAGATTGCCAATTTTCGAGGTTTTTTAAGCAGGAGCTTCCTCCAGAATCGTCGGCTGATTTTTGGCTGTCGGTTTTCCCAGCCACCGCATTTTGCGGAATATGGCGAGACTTAAATTCAGATAAGTTGCGATGGTTTTCATTATTTACAACTGGTTTTTTCACAGGTTGATCCTGCTGGTTGAATGGTTGTAATTCTCCTTCCGACTCGCCCTGAATTGCCAAAAAAGCAACCGATACACTGGCTTGATGACCTGCTTTTGTCAGCAAGTTAATTTGGGAAATATGCAACCGCTGTCTTTGAACACATACTCTGCTAAAATCTAACACGTTCTTAAGTTCCCTAAACGGAAAACATGGTCTATTTTTCAATAGACATCTCCGACAAAGCATCTGCTATTCTTGTTATNNGCCTTAGCCTTTTGCCCAGAGAGTGACCCAAGGCTGATATTGTCTGTTCGACAATGCACCCGATTCCTCAACTTTGGAGTCATCGCAGCTAGCAGGGTGGCTGACGCTTGACGATTTTTGTTTCAGCACCCGACGACTGCTACAGAATGTCACAAATGCGACAGTCGATCGAACTATAGCAGAAGGAAGAGGGCAGAAGGAAGAGGGAAGTTCGGCAACGGATTCTGTCACGGATGTAACGCCGGGAAGGAAGAGGGAAGAGGGAAGAAGGCCCTTCGACGGAGCTCAGGGTACAAAGAGGGAAGATTTTCCCAATTCTCTATAGGAGGACACTCGGACACTCGGACAGCTCAAAACTGATCGATCGCTGCTGCTAACTTACCGTCTCTGGCCAAAGCTTCATCTGCTAATTCAACAATCCACCGATTTGGTCGAGCTTGGGGTCTGGCGGCTAGCACCAGCGCCCAAGCTTCCCGTTCTTGGCCCCGGCCCAAAACAGCAGCGCAAACCGTCAAAGCCACAGCCGTTGAACGGCTGATACCTTCTTGGCAAGAGACAGCAAGTTGGCCAGTTGCGTCGCACTGAGCGTAGCCGAAGTGTGGCGACATTTTGAGGGCGAAGTCGATAATTTTGAGTACATCCTCAAGGCTAGGCAAAATGCGATCGGGGTCGTCAACGGGGGTGTCGAGGTCGTTAAACTCCAGCCGCAGTCGGTTGGGAACTTGGTTAAAACTTCTGGGTTCGGCGACGCCTGGACTGGCGATCGAGATTAAGTATTTGAGCTTACGCCCCGCAGTGCGATCGAGAATGTATTCGTTGGCTTCGGCTTCCGAGGCAATTAAGANNAGGTTTAAAGCTGCTGACAAAGCTGAAATAGCAGCAGCCGAGCCGATTTGACCGAGGGATTTTATAGCCCTGTGGCGCACTCCAGAGGTTTCGTCCCCCAGCAACCGTTGTAAACCCGCTACAGCCTCCGTCGTCCCAATTTGCCCGAAAGCAGCAGCCACCCTCCAACGAACGTAGGATTCGCTGTCGCCGATCGCGATCGCCAGACCTGATGCGATCGTACGGAGCAAGTTCGCATCTCCGGCTGTGTGGATGTTCCCAAGGGCTTCGGCGGCCCGGCCGCGCACGAAAATGTCTCGATCGCAGAGCGATCGGATTACCGCCACCACAGCCACCTCGCTGCTGATTTCGCCCAGGGCAGAAACTGCACTCCCGCGCACGGTCGAGTCGTCATGGTTGAGGGCCCTCAGTAGACCTGCTAGGGCTGTTTCCGTGCCAATTTTTCCCAGGGCTTCGGCAGCCCTCAAAGAGACTGCATAGGAGTCGGGATCGTTGAGCAATTCTATGATGTGGGGTACTGCTACTCGATCGCCGATTTTCGCCAGTGCAGCAATGGCCCTAGCACGCACGATGTGATTTTCGTCTCTGAGGGCGTTCAGCAACCAGGGAACTGCCTCTTTGATGTTGATTCGCCCGCAATTGACGGCCGCCCGCCAACGCACTTCCGGGTCTTGGTGTTGGAGGGCATTCAGCAGTGGGGTGACGGCTGCTGTGGGGTTAATTTTTCCCAAGGCCCAAACCGCCCAGGCGCGAACGCCGGAGGCTTCGTGTTGGAGGGCTGTTTGCAGTGCAGCGGCGGCTGGTTGCGAGTCAATTTCTCCTAGGGCCCAAGCCGCCCAAGCCTGCACTTGGGAATCTTCGCTGTGGAGCGATCGGGCTAATTCAATTACGGCCGCTTGGGAGCCTATTTTCCCTAGGGCTCGAATGCAATTCCGGCGCACAGCAATTTCTTTGTTGTTCAATCCTTTGAGCAGCATCGGAATTGCCGTGTCAGAACCCGTTAGTGCCAGCAGTTGAATCTTCAGCAGTGGCGAAGTTTTGATTTGTGCGATTAAATTTACTGTTGCTGTTTGAAACTCTGGCTTTACCATCCCTGCTAATTTTGCGCCTAATTTAATATTTACTTTTATAGCTAATTTAACTACACGCAAAGCCATAGTTTCCTGTTCAACCAAGGGCAATATTTCCGCCAAACTGTGCATTCCTTGTTTTTGCTTTAAATATTTTTGTTTGAGTTGATCATCACTGAGCTCTGGTAGCTGTTGGATGAGTTTTAATGCTGAGTTCATTGATTTATCATCCTAATATTTTTGTGTCCGCTTGATACTTCTCTTTTACATTAGTTGTCTTAGCAAAAATACGGCAACTAAACTTATCAAAAAAATGCACCACCGCTCGGACATATTCGATCGGGCTATGCTTTGCACCTCCTCAATCATTAACTATCTGAAAATTTTGGGCGATCTGGTTTACAATTCGTAGCGTTTGCCGCCTTGCATTGCTGCGAGCTTAACTAGGTCAGCTCTAGACTATAATTTTATCAGGAAATTGGGTTTAAATATCGATCGGCTGGCTTTAACCCAGCGAACCGGAAGCTGCACTCTTGTCTACTTCATCCCTGAGCATAGGGCCCATTTTTCAGAACCTCAGCCAAAGTGTTACCGTGGTCTCGCAAACCTTCGTAAAAAAATAACACTTCTCCTTCAATACCCCGAAAACGATTGTAAGCAATTACTTGCAGTAACAGTTCGGGAGTCATAGCATAAGAACTACCTCGATTCGCCAACAAAATACCGGGCGAGACGCACTGTAATTGTTCGCAGCTCAACTGTTCTCCAAGGAGTCGATCGACCAATTGCTTGTAACTGTTAAAATCACGGCGGTAGAATTGCGGGTGAATCAGATCCACCAATTTTCTGTCAACACTTCGACGGAGTTTACCCGCTCGCGTAGTCCAAGGGCGAGCGTGACCACCCAAGTTTGAGAATCTTGCAAATATTCCACCAGTCCCCATTCATCAGGACTCGGCGACATCGACAGCAATAAATCGGGATTAATCGCTTTCAATTCTCGGTACAATCGAGCCACAAACTCAGTAATTAGATCGGCGCGCCAGTGTAGCCAATGTTGCTCTCTAGGATTCAGTGGCGGTTCTCTCCCGCACTGTTGACGATAACTGTGGGCAGTTTTTGCGTCGTAGCCACCTTCCCATGGAAGCGCAATGCGATCGTCTCCTTGAACGCCATTGACTGGATAATTTTTAGCAACACTTCGACTACGCGAGCGTGCGCCGCTTCCAGCATCAAACCCAGCAAAAAGTCTTGCACTTCCGGGTCAAGAGAATTCATCCACTCAAAATTATTTTTTTTCAGCAAATTTACCGTGCGATCGCGCGCCGCCCATGCGGGTTTTTTCGCCAGCAAATGACCGCCCTTGAGATTATAAGAACACACAAAACCGTATTCAAACCAAGGAATAACTTTTAAACCGACTCTATTTGCTTCAATAATTAATTCTGCTAAGGGGTCACGATATTGATAGCGCGAGTCAATTTCTACTCCAAATTGTTCCCGCATAATTTGAGAAGGATAAGCCGTAAAACCCCGGTTCCAGACTACAGGAAATACTGTATTAAATCCCGTATCGGCTAGGAAATCCATTGCTTCTGCAATTCGTTGTTTTGAGGTGAGAACTTTGCAGTCAGTGCTTGGTATCCAGACACCGCGCATTATAATTTGTTATTTGTTATTAATTAATATCAAATGAACCGCGAAGACGCTAAGGACACGAAGGAAGAGAAAGAAGGAGATGCAGTTCTTCCTTCGCGCTCTTCGCGTCTTCGCGGTTCGTTCAAATAAATAAAATTTCTTGTGGGGCCTTAGCAACGGGCTAGAAGCCCGTTCCACAAGAAATTTTACTATCCCGCCACGCCTGACAACTGCTGGCTCAAAGCTGCTTTCAACAGTTCCACCTTGTCAGTTTGCTCCCAAGGTAAATCTAAATCAGTGCGTCCGAAGTGACCGTAAGCTGCCACGTCTTGATAGAAACGACCGCCTCTTTCCGCAGGTAAATTCTGCAAGTTAAATGCTTGAATAATCCCCGCTGGACGCAGTTCAAAATGCTGCTTCACAACTTCCAATAGGCGATCGTCATCCACTTTTCCAGTGCCAAAAGTTTCGATCATCATGCTGACTGGCCGCGCCACGCCGATCGCATAACTCAACTGCACTTCACACTTTTCGGCCAAACCGGCCGCCACGATATTTTTAGCCACGTAGCGACTAGCATAAGCCGCGCTGCGGTCTACCTTTGTGGGGTCTTTTCCAGAAAAAGCACCGCCCCCGTGACGGGAATAACCGCCGTAGGTATCCACAATAATTTTGCGCCCAGTCAAACCTGAATCTCCTTGAGGCCCGCCGACCACAAATTTGCCTGTGGGGTTGACAAGGAATCGAGTTTGTGCATCGGGTTTGATGGCAATATCGGCAAATACGGGTTCGACGACAGCAGTCCAAAGGTCTTCTTTAATCTTGGCTTGAACTGCGGCCGGGTTAGTAATGTCGCCGATCGCCTCTGTGTGCTGCGTAGAAATTAAGATGGTATCAATACCAACAGGTTTGCCGTCTTCGTAAATCACCGTAACTTGGCTTTTGCCGTCGGGACGTAGGTAAGGCAATTGACCGGTTTTTCTGACTGCTGCCAATTGGCGGCAAATCCGGTGCGCTAGACTAATCGGGAGTGGCATCAATTCCGGCGTTTCGTTGCAAGCAAAGCCGAACATTAAGCCTTGATCGCCGGCTCCAATGGCGTCTAATTCCTCTTCACTCGATTGTTCCCGACTTTCGTGGGCTGTATTCACCCCTTGAGCAATATCGGGTGACTGTGTGTCAAGAGCTACCAACACTGAGCAGCTATTGGCAGAAAAGCCGTTATCAGCGTGGATGTAGCCAATGTCGGCTATTTTTTTCCTCGCTAATTCTATGTAGTTTACCTGAGCTTTCGTGGTGATTTCTCCCGTCAGCAGCATCAAGCCCGTGTTGACCACAACTTCGGCGGCGACGCGACTTTTAGGGTCTTCGGTCAGTAAGGCATCTAAGATTGTATCTGAAATTTGATCGCAGATTTTATCTGGATGGCCTTC
The DNA here is from genome assembly GCA_003542015.1 of Microcoleaceae cyanobacterium UBA9251. GTDB lineage: Bacteria > Cyanobacteriota > Cyanobacteriia > Cyanobacteriales > Microcoleaceae > Microcoleus. The sequence goes on from DPLL01000529.1 coordinate 9,729, forward strand.
GGTAACGGATTCAGAGGTGAACAGGTAGCGGCGTGACAATGATTATTTCTCCTTGTGATGGGGTTCTCGCTGGCGCGACGGCGACAGATGACTGATTTTTCAGGTAGAGGCGCAAATTCATCGCGTCTCGATCGCCGAAAAATTTCTGTCCGTCTCGTCTAGTTGAAGTAGGGTTCGATCGGCGGGTAAAGTCACACCACTATAGCAAATTCACACTCCCACCTCGATCGAGAGATCGGATTCTTTTTTTCTTCTCTTGAGTAATTCTCAATTCTCAAATCTCAAACCTCAATTCGGCTGACTGGTATATTTTGGAAGACAGCCGCAGAGCGCATCTCCACCGCGCTCGCTTTGCCACAACAAGGGCGATCGCATCAAACTGATCGGGGATCGGCTTCCCAGAACAACTATGGCAGGATTCCAAAAATCATCAAAGATCATCCAAACGGTTGTAGCAGGCGAATTTCCCAAAGCCCCATACCGCTTGACGATGATTTTAGATCGATGGTTCGACTTCGCTCACCAACCATCGAACCCCGGCAGAAGCGATCCTGTAGATCAGAAAAATACAAACCCCTCGGCCTCGATCGCATTAAAGCTCCCAGAAACAAGTGCAAAATTTCTCTGATGCTGCGAATAATTCACTCCTGCGGCAGCGCGGGGATACCCTATAGTCACGGTAGATTTTCTGTAGAGAATAGGGTAATTAAAAATCGGATTTGGTGTTAATAACGTGGGATAGTTCGATCTACCAACATGGAGTAAGCATCGATGCCGCCAACTATATTTTTGACGTTGGTAAAGCCTTCACCGCTCAGCCAATGGCACATTTGAGCCGATCGCACTCCATGATGACAAAGCACTAGGGTTTCTGTGTCGCGATCGAGGCGATCGGCTATTGTGTCTGACCATTCAGCAAACTCACTCAGCGGAAAAATCGCAAATCCTGCGATCGCGGCTTGCTCAATTTCGTGAGGTTCCCGCACGTCCACAAGCTGGAATTTATCAGCAGTTGGTTCTGCTAAACGGCGACCTAATTCTTCGACTGTGATTTGCCCAAAAA
>DPLL01000529.1:10832-21697 GCA_003542015.1 Microcoleaceae cyanobacterium UBA9251
GCTGGACTCCCATCCAACTGACTCACGTCCTAGAATTGAGACAAGTCGTCATCAATCGGTCCGTGGGAAAGTCGAGCTGGCGGCTCAATCCGACTACGCATTCAGAAAACTGTTGCGGCAATAAACTGCGACGACATTGATCGAGCACCAACAGCGGAGTCGCAGCTTGAGTTCGAGATTTGCCGTTAATGTCTACAACACAAGTAGCTAACTCGTTGGGACGGCGCACCCGCTGACAGCTAGATAGGGCATCCGCAGCCGCAATATTGGTTTTACCGTTGATTTGAACGACGCACTTAGATATGTCGCGGGGATGGATCGCGCCCGCACAAGCGCCGGAGGCCGCATCTGGTGCAACTCCGGCTCCGATTAGTTCCTGAATGCAGACGCGATAGGGATTTTTACTTCGAGGGAATCTCATAGTGATGGCTGATGCTGGCAAAATTGGCAGTGTTCCGGCTAACAACAAGAGGGTTGTTAGTTGTGTGCCCAGAACCCATATCCAGCGCCCCGTGGGCTGTGAGCCTTTGGGTGCGGGCAGTGTGGCCGAACTGCGGGAAAATTTTGGGTGGTGCATGGCAGATTTAAGTTATCAGTTTTTTGACTAATCAGTGCGATCGGGCGATCGCGTTTTCCTTCAGAATTTACCAAAAATTTGGGCGGAGCGTAGCGGGATGCCGGGGCCCCGTCCTTATAGGACGGCTTTAATTAAGGGTCTACCTTATAAGCATTCAAGCATTTAATATCTATTTTTCAAATTTCCTTGCATTCTCTTTAAAATAGAGTAGAATAATAATTCTGCCACAGGTAGAATAACCGCCGATACACATGAGACACTAAGCTCAAACGACGGGTCGGAAAACAATAATGGTTAGTGGGTGGCGAAAACCACGAAAAACCTAGCTAGGCTGACATTAGTCAGCCCAAATCAGAAAAGTAAATTTTGGGAAGTTAAAACGTACCGTAGGGCATCCGGTAACATGAGAAGTAATTCTCGAACGCTTGGGGAGATAAAACCCTCTGGGACTAACTAAATTAGGCTCGATATTTGGTTCCTTTGAACGGATATTTGGTTTAAGTATTGCCGCAAGGATAGCTAGTTTTAAGGTGTGTCGCTAGAACCAAGAATCCCCACGCCTTGATAGCTGGGGAGTGTCAAGTTAAAATGCCGTAAAGTCGGGATAGGAAACTGCCACGACTCTAAACGGACAGGCCGTGAAAACGTCAGACTACGACCGTAGCGGATTTCGATGAAGTGTCAAGGATCACCGCGCCCTGACTGCCGGTGAGTGTTTCAAGTGATATAATTCGGATTGGTTCAAAATTTGAGCTAGACTAAACAACGTAAAAACTTAACGAGATTAGTTGAGTACGTGGCCTCACCTAACGGTGTTGCAGTTTAGGAAAGCTAAATTTGGACAAGACTTAACTGGACAAAAAACTCATTGAGTACGGTAGGGCATACCGAAACTTTCGGACACCGCTCCGAGCAACGTTTGGGGAGAGATGACCACTACTGAAGTTGGAGTAATCCAGCCTCGGCAAGTCGTCTGGCAGAACCAAAAATCTCAGCGTTTTTAGACCTGAGAGTGCCAAAGTATAAAGCCTGTATAAAATTTTATACAGACATTAGAGAGGAAAATCAATGTCTCGATATCGGGGTCCCCGATTAAGAATCGTCCGTCGCCTCAAGGATTTGCCTGGGCTGACTCGCAAAACACCCAGACGGGATTATCCACCTGGGCAACATGGTCAAGACCGCAAAAAGCTCTCTGAGTATGCGGTTCGCTTGCAAGAAAAGCAAAAACTCCGTTTCAATTACGGTGTGACTGAACGCCAACTGCTTCGTTATGTTCGGAAAGCTCGCCGAGTTACCGGCTCCACAGGTCAAGTGTTACTGCAATTCTTGGAAATGCGCTTGGACAACACTGTGTTTCGGATGGGAATGGCTCCTACCATTCCGTCCGCTAGACAATTGGTAAATCACGGTCACATAACTGTGAACGATCGCGAAGTCAACATCGCCAGCTATCAGTGCAAGCCTGGAGATGTAATTTCGGTAAAAAATCGGGAGCGTTCCCGCCTCATGGTGGAGACTAACCTCAAAGATCCAGGTTTGGCTCACTTGCCCAATCACTTGGAATTTGATAAGCAAAAACTGATTGGTAAAGTTAACGGCGTTGTTGAACGGGAGTGGATTGCGCTTCAGGTTAACGAACTGCTAGTTGTGGAATACTATTCACGTCAAGCTTAAGTTATTGGTCATTTCCAGTAGTACGGACACGGCATTGCCGTGTCCCTACGGGGATCGATCGGTCTTAAAAAAATTCCAGCCCTTTTTAGAGGCTGGGATTTTTTTAAAGTTTCGCTTTTTTGAGTGAGTTTACGTCAATTATAGCAACCGCCAAGGCTGTTAAGGCGATGAGAGTCATTGCTCCCTNNTCGCCTTGGCGACTGCTATATCTTACGGTTTATTTTGGAGTTTCAGGAGTTGACGAGCCTGGATTTATAAACATTAGGAAGCCTCGGAAGATATCAGTATAGCTGATTATTCCATCGAAGGTAAATTTACCACTATCAGAGTCTTTTGTGCAAACTACAAGAGCAGTAGGTCTATCCTTAGAATTATCTGGAACAAATGTTTCAATCACTTTAGAGGTAACAGTCCCAGGACTTACGCTATTTCTCTCATTCACCGGAAGCATAATATATTTTAACGGCAATTTTGAGTATTGAGTCAAAGTTATATCGTGTAAAAAAGTATTAACAATTACATCATCAACTATTCCAGTCACAAATCTACCATCTGCTGTTGTGATAGGAATATGAGTAAAGGAATTTTCCTTCAAAATTCTTCGGGCCCGCAACAAATTATCATCCTCAGTTAATACAGTAAGATCCTCTCTTTTCTTAAATAGGCTATTTTGACCTATAGTTGCCCTTAAGAACTGTGTATGACTTGTTGGATCGTTGATTTTACGCAATACATCGGTGTAGGATATTGTTCCTACGATAAGCTTATTATCTCCATATACACATAGAGTCCGATATCGTCGAGTAAAATTTTCTCCTTCAGGTCTTACAGGATTCATTAAAGCCTCAAAAACATCTCCAACTCTACTATTTCTTAGAGAAAGAGTCTTGACAGGTATCGTCATAAGTTTTGCAAAATCCTCAATTTCATTAAGACATTTTGCACTAATTTCTTGATTGAATTTTCGCAGTTGTAATTTTTGTTGAGGTGTCAGAGGAAATTCTGGCGGATATAGTTCGTTGGGAGGAGTTAAAATTTTCACTAGGTCTGTCTTACTAATGATTGTTTTTAGCTCCCCTCTTGGTTCATCACTTTTAGGATCGATAGGCTCAATAATTGGGACGTGCCTGATTTTAAATTCATCCATCATAGCATCTAAATAGTCCACTGTGTCAGTTGGCTGTAACCACCATAATGGTCTATTCTCTTGGAATTCAGGGAACCCCTGATTAAAAAGTGATCCTAGGTTATTAATAGACATAATTAAAATCCTCCATTGTTGTTTAATTTTGACGGTAAACTTGTACGCGGAATTGTAAAATATCAATCGGCGTTACTACCATTTTCGGGTAAATTTTTCCTGCCAATTGTTCAACAATAACTACTTCCTTAAATCCCAAATGTAAGAAAGCATTAATACACTCTTGCAAGGGTTGACTTTTCTCAACCAAACATAATTTAGTTACAGGTTTCATTATTTTAGATAAAGATATACCCATTAAACTAAAATACATGGGATGAGTCAGTGTTGTCACCTGCTTTTTATCAACCATTCCTAGCAAATTGCCATCGCGATCGCAGATAGTTATATGCTTTATCGGCAAATATTTCATCGCAAATCGAGCTTGAGCTAGGGTATCTGATGGTAGTAGAGTATATGGTTGTTCCATACCACTCACTTCCGGTAACGCTAAAAAGCGTTCGGCTTTCAATTGACAAAATTTTTGATGAGATTTAAGGTAACTTAAGATGCTTTCGGGAGAAGCTACGCCATAAACTGTTTCGTCCTCATTGATAATAGGTAAAACTCTGATTTCCGAAGTTGATTTATCGGAGTCAACTAATTTATCGATCGCATAAATTAGCCTCTGATTTTTAGAAGTATAAGGCTTGATTTTTTCTAGTTTAAATACCTCTCTTATCGGCTTTTTTAAACTATCAACCAATTCCTCATTTAATTGTTTCCTAAATTTAGGGTTTTTAATTCTAAACTTAACAGGTACATCTAAAACTGGCGGTGGTAACGCCCGTAAAATTGATAAGTCAGTTAGGATACCCGCAAATTTTTTATCCTCATCTACAATAACAATTTCACTCGCATTTTGCACAGTAATTAAAGCTAATGCTTCTGCTACTGTATCTGTCTCTTTCAAGATACAAAAGTCATTGGTTATAACTTTTGTGTCTTCTATACTAACTGCATCGCTATTTTCCATGATTTTTCAACGATTACATATAAGTTACTGATTGAGATAATTTTTGAATCGCTTTCCAGTCATCACTATTTGTGATTTTACCATCATTATAGTAGGTAACTATAAAGTCTATTAAATTTCGATTGTCTAAGAATTGTGCAAATATTGGATGTTTGTTCGTAGACTCGATCAAATTATCTATGCCAATATCTATGCTATCATCTGTTCCACCTTCATTTTGCCAAGCAGTGTATATTTGATCCATAAGTTGATGATTGTTAGCTAAGCGATCGTAAAACTCAGGAAAATTTAACTGGAGTAAAATTATTTTGCAAAATTTATACTTATCATCAGTATTCCAGTCTATTTTTTTCTTTTCAAGTATGCTTCGACGATCGTCGGTTAATCGGAGTTGTGCGAGCTTATCAGCAAGCGTCGAGTTGTGTTTTTTGACAATCTCTTGAATCATATAAAAAGCCGTAATAAATTGTTGCATTTTACGGATATTTGAATTAGTCGCTTTAGAAATCATCCCCCATATTTTTTCATCATTACTATACTGGGCTGTTAAAGAACCTTGAAGCAGTCTATCTTTAACTTCTTCTCGATCTTTATCAGATAGAAAAAAGTTCAGGTTAATGATTTTTTCTATATATTCCCTACCAGTAATACCAAGCTCTTTCGGGTATCTTTGTCCCACCGCTTGCTCAATAATTCTTTTATCAATTCCAATGACAAAAATACAGTTAGACTGATCTAAATGTAATTTCAAGCATTCTAGGACAGATAAAGCATTTTCTGGTAAGCAACGATCCAAATCATCAATAAATATCATCAATCGGCCATTGTTACCCACATAACTTTCTACTGCTTTTCCAAAGACATCTTCAAATTCATTGATAAATTGATAAGGATTAATGAGGTGAGGGTTTTCACCAGGATTAACTAACATTGCAAGTTGTTTAGCTATGGCTTCGGTATTAATAAAACCTGCTGTTTGACCATTAACATATCCTCTCGCTAAAACACCAGCTAATTTAAAAGCACAAACTGAATAAGTTAAAGCGGCTTTTGTAATAGTTTGACGCTCTTTTGGAGAGATACTTTCATCTGCACATATTTGACTAAGAATAGTCTGGATCAGAGCATTTTTAATATCCAGTTTATCGTCATATTTCCAAGCATTAAACCAAACCGTTTTATATTTTTTTGCAGGAGTTGCTAATTTTTCAAAATCCCGTTTCATCTGTGCCATGAGGCTAGTTTTGCCGCTCCCCCAAGAACCAAAAATACCAATGGTAAAAGCGCCTTCTTTATGATGTGCATTTTGATTTTGTCGGTCAAGTGGTTGTGTAGCCTCGATCGCCATATTACACAGTAATTCTGCGTAAATATCATAATTAAGCTCACTGCTACTTCCTGGGCCACCGCGAATGATATTTCTATCGACTTGATTAAAAGGCATAACTTGTTTACTCCTTGATTTACCAATTAGGACTTAGTGGGCTTTTTTACTTCTGACAAAACTTCTTTAATTGCTGAGCTAACTGCCTCTTTAGACATAAACCCGTTGATGGTTTCTAGCAACAACCACTCACTATATAAGTTGATTAAAGGTGCAGTTTCTTCCTGGAAAATTTGGATTCGCCGCCGAATAACTTCTGGAGTATCATCTGTACGATTTTCCTTGATGGCCCTCTTTCTCAGTCGCTGAACTAAAACTGAGTCTGGTACATCAAAATTGATAACACAATCACAACTTGCTTGGTTTAAATCCCTTAATAATTTATCTAAAGCTCCTACTTGAGCCACGTTCCGAGGAAATCCGTCTAGTATCCAACCTGGTGTTGCTTCTTTTTTAGTCAATTGTTCTTTTACAATATCTAGCACAATGCTATCAGGGACTAATGCCCCCTTATCTATATAAGATTGTGCTTTTTGGCCTCTGTCAGTTTTGTCTTTTCGCTCCTGGCGCAGTAGTTCGCCCGTTGAGATGTGATGAATCCCGAAGTCCTGAGCCACAATAGCAGCTTGAGTGCCTTTGCCTGCACCATTCGGGCCTAAAAATATAATTCGCATACTTTTTATGATTCAACTGTTGGATAAGCTAGGATTGTTTTGTTGATAACGAACTTAAAGCTAACAAAGACTACCAAATTACGCTATCATTACATTAGCCTTTTCCCAAAGGACTAGAAACTGTCACAAAAAAATATGACCGCAAGCATGAAAGACCCATGTGATATCTACCTTAAAACAAAAAAAAATAATCCGCAACTATTGAACGTTATCAATTTATGCTACCATTACGTTAGCAATTTCCACCAATACTAAAAATGGTTACACGAAAACCTACTAGAAAGGATCTATTTGCCGAAGCGGCCCAAACTTGGGATTTGAATCGCATCTATGAACTATTTACCGAAGCTAAACGTCGTATTTTACCCAACGCCCGCCAAGGTCTCACTGATACAGAAAAATTATATTTGCGTGGTCTGTTGTGCAATTGCAGCCCTAGTGATATTGCGCGTCAATTGTCGAAAAGTGCTAGGGGGGCTGAGGTTTATATGTGCAAAACTCTCTATCAATATTTTAAGGGTATTCCTGAAACTCCTAGTGATGATGTGGGTAATTGGCGCAATGTTCATCAATGGTTGGATAAAGCTGGTTATAAAGTAGATTTATCGGGTGATTCTACTGTCGGTAGGTCTTTACCAAAAGACGCTAAGATACATATAACGGGTATAAATTTTTATAATGAAAATAATAATGCAACAATTTCTATAGATATTAATATTAAGTTATCGTTTCCTTCAGAGGTGAAAAGTCAAGGTGAGGATGACATAGCAAATGATTAAAGATAAATTTAGGAAAACCAGGTGAAACTGGCTAGATTTAAATGGTGGCTTTTTCTGGTTTCTCGATCGCACCCAAAGTCGTTCCCCCCCCAATAAAAGAGACCCAGGGATAAATCTATCTACTTAGTATAGCCAGATAAAACCAGTCCCACCTTCAAGGGGTTAGTTTGAAAGTAGGACTGGCGCGTCCGGGTAATTTTGATTAGTATAAGTGAAGCGATCGCCCTTAGCATCGACCGTTTGGAATATCTAAGTTTATTGATTATAAAAAAAGTAGCTTGTCTGGCTTAACAAGGCTGCGATCGCAGTATTTCTACAAAAATTGCTCTAATTCGCCCTCAAACAAGTCGCCCCAAGGGCCAAAACAAATTTCGCGCGATCGCAACTGTGAGGACAGAATTATCTGTTGACAAAAAGCACACTAACTGCTAATAATATCAAACCCAGAATTGGGATTAAACTCTTTGATAACATACTGAGAACTGTCACTGCTACAGCGTGATGTCGATCCTCAGCAAATTTACGGACATCTGCATTCTATGAACACAAAAAATCAACCTCGATCCGGGTATACACTGCCAGTATTTGCTTGTGCTGCTGCACTAGGAGCCCTGCGGTGCTTGCGTAGAGGTATGCAGTCCGTAGATAGCGTCTCAGTAGATTTACTTGAACCAGCAATCACCGCAGAAATTCCGATCGAACAAGTATCTGTACTAAAAACTGACACAGCCTTAGCTGTGACTCGCTCCGATCCGGGGGATAACCTAGATCTGACTCGCAATACCCCCGTTTGGGCAATGGTGGAATTGTCGAGAGTGGGAGAGGGAGAAACTTTGGGGAAAAACGACAACAAGTTACTGATTGTTGGGGGCGAGGGAATTGGACATCACTCGGAAGGTGGAGGAGCGGCTATCTATGATTACGCCCTGCGGCTGTTGCGTGTGAATCTGAGCCGAGAACTCGAAAAGGGAGAAAAAATTACTGTCACCCTGATTCTGCCATCAGGTCGCCAACTGGCCGCCCGTACTTCTAACGAAGCTTTCGGCGTGGTAGAAGGACTGTCGCTGCTGGGTACAACTGGCATTTCTCAACCTCTGAGCGCCCCGGGACAGTTGGAAGCTTACCGCGAACAACTGCAACAAAAAGCTGAACTGTTTGACTGTTTGGTTTTCTGCATCGGCGAAAACGGCTTGGATTTGGCCCGACAACTGGGGATTAATCCTGATCGGCTGGTCAAAACGGCTAACTGGCTGGGCCCGCTGCTCGTAGAGGCTGGATATCAAGGCGTGCAGTCAATTTTGCTGTTTGGCTATCATGGCAAACTGATGAAATTGGCTGCGGGGATTTTTCACACTCATCACCACCTCGCTGACGGGCGTCGGGAAATTTTGACAGCTTACTGTGCGCGAGCCCGAATGCCCGCTGATGTGTGTTCCTCGATTTTTGCCGCAGCGACGGCCGAAGACGCTCTCCAGCAACTGCGGGCTTTAGACGGCTCCACTGGCAGCAATTGGGTCGATCGAGTTTACGGCGACATCGCCCAACAGATAGATTTGCGATCGTCCGATTGCATTTTCGCTCACACCGGGCTGCGCGTCCCCGTCGGCTCGGTGATGTTCGGGCGCGATCGCCAAATTATTGTTAAAAGTGAAATGGGTGATACATTTCTCACCCAAATTTGTTAATGTAGTGTGGATATCCCTGAATTCTCTTTAATCGAATCACTCATCCCTCGCTCATAAAGTCTTGCAGTTGACCGCAAGAATTACCAAGCACGCAACTACCAATTAAGCACTAACCGTGACTACTCAAATAGAAAATAAATCAGCTTTAACCAACTCGGAACAGGGGCAGAGCGATCGCCAGATGATCGTGATTCTCGACTTCGGTTCCCAGTATTCCGAATTGATTGCTCGCCGCATTCGCGAAACTCAAGTATATTCAGAAGTTATTTCCTACCGCACTACTGCTGAACAGTTAGCAGCAATCAATCCTCAAGGAATTATTCTTTCAGGAGGGCCGAGTTCTGTATACGATGAAAAAGCTCCCCAATGCGACCCAGAAATTTGGAATTTGGGAATACCTGTGTTGGGAGTGTGTTACGGGATGCAGTTGATGGTAAAGCAGCTCGGAGGCACTGTTGAGCGAGCTAAATTAGCGGAATACGGCAAGGCATCACTATCTATTGACGACCCTACGGATTTGCTGACAAATGTCGAAGAAGGTAGCACGATGTGGATGAGCCACGGCGATTCCTGTACCCAGTTGCCACTAGGTTTTGAAATCCTCGGTCATACTGAAAATACTCCCTGTGCGGCAATTGCTCACCACGAGAAAAAGCTTTACGGGGTTCAGTTCCATCCAGAAGTAGTTCACTCCATCGGCGGAATAGCTTTAATTCGCAATTTTGTTTACCATATTTGCGAGTGCGAACCGAATTGGACTACAGCTACTTTTGTGGAGGAATCTATTCGCGAAATTCGAGCGCAAGTCGGAGAAAAACGAGTTTTGCTGGCTCTATCCGGTGGCGTAGATTCTTCAACTTTGGCTTTTTTGCTGCACAGGGCGATCGGCGACAAACTTACCTGTATGTTTATCGATCAAGGGTTTATGCGTAAGTATGAACCGGAACGGTTGGTGAAGTTATTTAAAGAGGAATTCCACATTGACGTTGAATATGTTAATGCTCGCGAACGCTTTTTAGCTCAAATTGAAGGGATTACTGATCCTGAAGTAAAACGCAAGCGGATTGGTCACGAATTTATCAACGTATTTGAAGAAGAATCGAAGCGTCTCGGCCCCTTCGACTACCTCGCCCAAGGCACTCTTTATCCTGATGTGATTGAGTCGGCTGACACTAATGCAGACCCGAAAAGTGGCGATCGAGTTGCTGTTAAAATTAAAAGCCACCACAACGTCGGCGGTTTGCCGAAAGATTTGCGATTTAAGCTGATTGAACCGCTGCGAAAACTGTTTAAGGATGAAGTGCGAAAAGTCGGCCGGTCGATCGGGCTACCGGAAGAAATCGTGAACCGACAACCTTTCCCCGGCCCGGGATTGGCGATTCGGATTATAGGAGAAGTTACCGCAGAGAGATTAAATATTTTGCGGGATGCTGATTTTGTGGTTCGCCAAGAAATTAATCGACATGGATTGTATAACGAACTTTGGCAAGCTTTTGCTGTGTTGCTACCCATTCGCAGTGTAGGTGTGATGGGCGATCAGCGCACCTACGCTTACCCGATCGTCTTGCGGTTTATTAAGAGTGAGGATGGGATGACGGCTGACTGGGCGCGGGTTCCTTACGATTTGTTGGAACTGATCTCGAATCGGATTGTGAATGAGGTTAAAGGGGTGAACCGGGTGGTTTACGATATTACTTCTAAGCCGCCGGGTACGATCGAGTGGGAGTAATTCGATTTTCGATTTTCGATTTTTGATTTTCGATTTGTTATAGATGCCGTCTGTAAGTCCTGTGTTAATTACAGGACTTACACAGAAAATTTATAGTCGAAGAGTCAACTGTCAACTAAGAGGGCGGGCACTCTTGGCACCGCC
>DPLL01000532.1:0-15361 GCA_003542015.1 Microcoleaceae cyanobacterium UBA9251
AGTCGAAGTGTTCGACTACGCACGCACCATCGAAGAGCGAGGGGGTAAAAAGAGGGAAGAAGGAAGACAAAAACTATTCCCAATGCGCCATGCTATAAAGGCCCCATGCCCAATTCCCCACTCTCCTATTTGGATCAAAGTCCATGTCGCAGCTATACTAGCCTTGTCTGGCTAGAAATTCTGACCTTCCGACCACAAAATGTCAGTAACTCAGGTCTAAAGACGCGCTGGCTTGTCAGAGTAATCTCTCGCAAGCTGTACTGACCAGACCCCTCGTTCATAGGAGACGTTATTTGGGTCATCCAGATCCTTCACAAGGTTCAGGATTGCGAAGGACCTGGAAATACGAAGCTAGTTTCCCGCTCTGTCGTTTGCAATTAAACAGTCTTAAAAGTCACGCTCGACAGTGTTGCAAGCCGGAAAAAGCCCTTATAACCAGGTCGAAGCTAACATCCTCGTTCATAGTCGGTCGGGCAACCATACCCTCCTCCCCTACCAGGGGATTGTAGGCGGTTAAAACCGCCCGTGCGATGCCCTTCCTCGTAGTCGAAGGGTCGTTTCCCTCGAGCGGGCTAAAGCCACGCTCGTTTCCCACTTACCGAGCCTTTTTATGAGTTCTGTAGTTAAGATTATTCAACCCTCTGGTATTTTAGACACCACGAAGGCGGGTCAATTCCGTCAAGAGATTAGCGACCTAGTTCTAGCGGGAGCCGATGTGGTATTAATAGACTTCCAAGATGTGACTTTTATGGATAGTTCTGGTTTAGGCGCTTTAGTCTTAGCACTTAAAACAGTCCGGGCCGCTGGGAGTCAGTTAGTCGTCTGTTCGATCAACGAGCAAATCCGTATCTTATTTGAACTCACCAGCATGGATCGAGTTTTCGAGATCTTTGCCACCCGTGATGCTTTTAACAGCAAGATGCTGTTAAATAACTAATCTTTTGGCTGCTACCCCGCAAGGGTCGCAGATGTGCAGCCAGAGGTCAGTTAGCCAAAGTTGACCTTTAGTAAAGACCAATCATCATCAAAAACAGGTTTAGCGTTTAACTTTTGAGTGTGGCTCAAAACCAGCTCTAACGGGTCGGCAGTTGCACCGTTGTAACTTACTAGCAGGTCAATGAAAGAATCGAGCCCCCAGATATTGCCGTCAGGTTGGTGAATCTCGTAAACCCCGTCGCTAAAGATGTAGAGAGTGCTCAAATCCTCGACATCGCAGCAATTATCGACATAGCGGGCATCGGGGAACATCCCGACAGGCATTCCGGGGGTTTTTAGTTGCTTGACTTTAGCATTGCTGGTGGGAGACTGGGAAATCAACACTGCCGGGGGATGACCGGCGCTGGCGTAAACTAACTGGCGCTTGCTTCGGTTGTAAACGCCGTACCAGATGGTGAAATATTTGTCATTTTGGTAACTCATCTGGAAAGTGGTGTTCAGGGCGCGCAAAACGTCGCTGGGTTTGTAGTAGTCAACGTTCGGTAGCGTGCGCGATCGCAACAAACTCAACACCGTCACAGAAGGTAGCGCCGCCCGCAAACCGTGACCGGCTACGTCGAGCAAGTAAATCGCCAAATAATCTGAGTCTAGCCAGTTGTAGTCGAAGCAATCTCCCCCCAACTGTCGGGAAGGAATGAATTTTGACTCAATGCTGACAGGTTCCGTCATCGGATCTGGCAGTAGCGATTGCACGTACTCCGCCGCCTCACCTAGTTCTGCTTCCAGACTTTGCTTGGCAATTTTCAAGTCTCGGCTGAGTTGGTGCAGCCGCAATCCGGCGCGCACTCTCGCCTGTAACTCGTTGAGTTCAATGGGTTTGGAGATAAAATCATCGGCACCGGCGTCCAGTCCTTTGACTCGATCGGCGATCGACCCCAAAGAAGTCAACAAAAAGAATTGTGTAGTGGACAGATCCGGATCTGCCTTAACTCGACGACACACATCGATGCCTGTCAAGCGTGGCATGATCCAATCGCAAATGATCAAAGCCGGACGCAATTTTTGCGCCTGTGCTACACCCTCTTCGCCATTGCTTGCTACTGTAACTTCGTAACCCTGTTTTTTGAGGGTTCTTCTCAGCAGTTCTTGAACAGCAGTATCATCGTCTATAACCAGAATTTGAAACATGGGCACTCAGGTACTACAAGTCTTTCAACGTCTGGGAGTCATTAAAAATATATCCTGTCAGCGCGCTGACCTGAGATTGAGTATAGTCTATTGACATCGCCTTCGAGGTAATTGCTTTTGACAGCGGGTCGTTGAGTTCAATTTACGTTGAAATTTGATGGAAATTTGGGCGCGATCGAACTTCACTCAGTTTATACTCAGAATATGAACTTTGATAGATTTTTATTGGCAACAGGGGCGAGTTGACAGGTCAGTGCAATTTATGGTATCATGTTTGACCGATTAGTGAATTAAATATCTATACAACAGCCCACCAAAGCTAGTATCCTCAAACTACCATTCAATTTTGTAGCCGTTGTATTTTGTCTCGTCGTATTTTGTCTGGTTGTATTTTGTCTCTTTGTATTTTGCCCACCGGCCGATGAAGAACTTCAGTGGCTGAGCGTGATTGAATTAAAAGGTTCCGAAAAGTTGCCGATGCTAAAAAAAGCGGATCTTCAAGTCAATACAGGTCTGAGTGGATTAGGCTGGGTTTTGTCGTGGTTTTCACAATTGTACGAGTCGCGAATTCCTACAAGTGTGTGGATACGGTGTCAGTTGGTTTTGGCTGAGGGCTTTACGAATGCGGTGCGTCACGCCCACAAGGGCAAACCAGCGGATTTGCCTGTTGACATTCAGGTGGCGGTGTTCGCTGAATTTGTAGAGATTAAAATTTGGGATTGCGGCGATCCGTTTGATTTAGAGCAAAAAATCAAAGATATTTCGGAAAAAGTCGATTTTGAATCTCCGGGCGGGCGGGGTCTAAAATTGATCAAAGATATCGCAGATAGTATTAGTTATGTGAGAACGGCTGATGGACGGAACTGTTTGTCGATCGTCAAAAATTATGCCCCCTGTCTGAATGATCGAAAATAACACGAATATTTTTAGCAGGTAAGGGTTGAGGGGCTACCCTCAACCCTTACCTAAGAACCCTGCGCGACTGTAAAGCTGCGTAGCAGTTTATTATATTTTGATTTGATATACAATCACTCTTGGCAACAATTTTTCACATATTCCTTAAAAACTGGAGACAAATCAAACAAGATTGTCTCCGCTTTTATTTTCTTTACTAAATACCTGTGTTGTAAAGATTGTAACCCATTAATGAAATCCATTGAAGATAAATCTAAACTTTCTCTTAAATTTTCTCTGGATACAGGTTGATCAATTTTACTCAATTCTAAGACAAGTTGCTGTTCTATTAGTGATAGTCTGTTAAATAACTGATTAAAGCGCGATCGCATTTTATTTGTCACCACAGGCAAGATGCCTGTGCTACTATTTTCTGCTAAAAATTCCGCTACATTACCATCAAAAATATCTTTAATTAAAATAGCAACATCTTTTAAATACATCGGATTCCATTCATATAAATCAATCAAATTTGACCAACTATCCTCATCATTTAATCCTGTATTTTTCAGAATATTGACATCAGATAATCCTGATAACTCTAAACACTTAATCGGATATAACTCTTCATCTAAACACTCCATCTCTGGACATTGTTCTTGACTAATTAAAATCACATGACTCTGATGTTCAACTTCTGTTATCATGGTCAAAAAGTTTTGATAATCTTGATATTCAGTTTGGTATTGTCCATAAAATTGACCAGGAATAAAGATATTTTGCACATCATCAAGGATAATTAAACATTTTTTCTCGGCTAGAATAGAAAATAATTGTTTGAACTGCTCATCTATAGTTGCTTTAGATTCTTGTTGACAAACATTCAATAAATCATTAATAAGTAATTCTAATGATTTAGGAAATTTTAGACTTTTCCAGATAATTACTTCAAATTGTTGTAAATTGATATCAACAAATTTTTTGACCAGGGTAGTTTTACCAAATCCCGATAATCCTAATATTGAGATTAAACGAGTATTTTGATTGAATATCCAATGAGAAAGTGTTTTAAGTTCAGATTCTCTTGCGTAAAAATTGATAATTTGAGGTGCTAGGGTTAAATCGTAATGAGGTGATTTAGATTTATTATTAGTTATATTCTCTTGATTATTTGGCTTGGAGTTATATAAAATTTGTGGGCTATAATGAAAATTATGATTACCCTTCTGACAAATATTTTGATTTTGAGATGATGAAAGATGTAATCGTTTAAAAACAGACCGAAAGTTATCTTTCTCTATATCTTCGCCCAATTCTTTAGATAAAAATTGTAATAACTGAGCAGCAACATTTCTAACCCTACTCTCACTACGGTTACATTCATCAGCAATTTCCTGATAAGTCTGATCTTCCCAAACCCCCTTAATGATTGACTCCTGAAGATCATCGAGGTGTTTTCCCCTTTTAGCAAAAACCAACTGATCAGCCAATTGTAAAATTTCTGTTACAGTCATAAAATCTAATTATAGTAAGGGTTTCAGCTATTATACACTTCTTGAGCAAGATATTTCAAGACCACTTAAGATACTAGACGAAATATTTTGTAACAAAAGACAGTATAAAAGAAGATTTATTAAGATTGCAATACCTAAAAATTTGTATTTAAGATAGACTGAACGCGAAAAGCAAATTTTGATAACACACCTAAAACTATGCCACAATTTATGCCACAATTTGAGTCGGAAGCTGAAAAACAAGCCAAACAGTTTGTCGAAAAACTGAAACAAAAGTTCATTGATGCAGAAAATGGACAACAGTTTACATTTCTTTTAGTCGGAAAAACTGGAGTTGGTAAATCTAGCACTATTAACACATTAATAGGCAAAGAGATTGCTCCAGTAGGTGATTATGAACCAACTACAATGGAAATTCAAAATTATCAATGTAATATGAATGGAGTAGAAATTATTGTTACCGATACTCCTGGTTTGTGTGATGAATTAGAAGAAGCAGGTAATGATTATAAATACTTAGAAATGATGCGAAAAAAAGTCAATAAGATTGATTCCATGTGGTTTGTTACTCGTTTAGATGATACAAGAGTTTCAACAGATGAAAAGAAAGGAATCAAACTAATTTCCGAAGGGTTTAAAGCTAAAATTTGGGAACAAGCAATTATTGTTTTTACCTTTGCTGATAATCTTAGTCGTGAAAAATATCCTATTGCATTAGAAAAACGCACTGAACTTATCCGTAAAGAAATTGCTAAATACGCAGGTGTAGCAATTGCTAATAATGTTCCAGCAGTTGCGGTTACTAATAGTAATATCTTCACTCCAGATGGAAATAAATGGTTAGGAGAGTTATTTACTCAAGTCTATCGCAGACTATCAGAAGAAGGTATTGCACCCTTCTTAATGTCAACAGTTGATCGAATTAAAACACCTGAAAAAGAAATTGTTGAAAAAATCAAAGAAGTTGCTGGAGAAATAGTTGGTGTACCTAGTTCTTCACTTCCCACAAAACCTAGTTACGATCAAGACATTGAACTTACTCGCCAACAAGTTGAGTTAATTCAAAATAAAACATTGTCTACTCTTGCTAATACACTTGTTTATGCTGGTACGGGGGCTCTTATTGGTTCAGTAGCTGGTCCAGTTGGTGCTGCTATTGGAGGTGGTGTTGGTGGAGCCCTAGGAATCATGGCCTCAATATTTAGTTGGTAAAAAATGCGTAAATATCTATTAGTTGGACGAACTGGAATGGGAAAATCGAGTTTTATTAATACAACTTTTGGTAAGTATATTGCTGAAACTGCGGAATATGAAGCCTGTACTAAAATTGTCGAGCATTATGCTTATAATAGTCCATTAGGGAGTATTTCCTTAATTGACACACCGGGTTTAGCTGAAGATGATTCATTAACCGATGAACGATATTTATCTATGGTTCGTTCAAAGGTTAACTTGAATGAAATTTACTCCTTGTTATATATCACTCGTTTAGATGATACTCGTTTTCGTCCCGATGAAAAAAGAACCTTAAAATTATTAACAGAAAAACTAGGTTCAAAAATTTGGAATAATGCTATTCTTGTTTTAACCTTTGCTGCGTCTGTTCCTTCTTATAAAAGAGATGAAACAGCGAATGTTAGAATAGGACAAATTGAGGATTTTTTAAAGGCAACTATCAATGATAATCTGTTACTTAATAGAGATAATTCACCTCTTTCCTCTATTCTCAAAAATAAAAAACTTTTCAGTAGCACCTCATTAGGATTATCCTCTCTCGATCTTCCTTCGATTTACTCAAGACCTTCTTTATTATCTAGTCAAACTAAAGTATTTGAAAAATTTAAACGATATTGGTTAGTTGATAATATTGTTTCTAATTGGACTAATGAGGGAGTATCAGCTTTATCTCTTTTAATTAATTAGTATTCGTAGGGTGCGTCAGATTTTTAAGTTAAATTTTTAATCAATCACTTCGTCTGACGCACTCTACATTATTAATTTCCTTTCCATACTGAGATCTTCAAACATCAGAAGTATTGATACCGTTACAAAAATTTACATTTTTGACATCGGATTCAGCCACAACAAAATTGTCTGTTTTAATTGATTTAATTCCCGATATACTTCTTGTTTTACCCACTGCCCGATCGCATCGAAGGGCGTAAAAATTTTACCGACTGGCCAGCTAACATCTTGACCCAAGGGCGTTTGATGGTTGCCGGCCAGGGTCTGAATTGTAATCATGTCGGAAAATCTCTGTTTTAGCAGTTTGGTTAACAACAGGGTTTGATCGATGTTGTCGCCCTTAAATTTGACTAAAAGATTGCGTCGAATTTGATAGCTATCTTGTATGAGGCGATTAGTGTCTTGGGGGGAAGGGGTAAACTCGACGTTAAAGACGGGGGAAATTTGCTCGACGATCGGGATTGCCTCGGATGCCGCATAATTGTTGAAAGAGATTAGAATATTGCCGGCTCGTTCTACGTCAAATACAGAACCGATCAGGAGGTGCAGTTTACATCCCATGCTATGCCCGATGCCGTAGATGGGGAGATAGCGATTCCGCAGCACTTTGTTAGTAGCCTGTAAGCGGGAGAGGGCATTTTCAAATTTGTTGAGGACATCGCGGGCGATCGCAATATGATCCAAAGTATTGACAAACGGCGTCGCTACAACAACATATCCTTGATTTCCCAAAGCCTCCAACAGCCAGCGATAGGTCAAGTGTGGTGCTGTCGCCACAAATGCACCGCCGAGAAAATGTACGATCGCGATCGGTCTAGAGGGAATTAATACCCAGTTACCAGAAATTTCCTGCCAGTCCATGAATTCAATCAACTACAGAATGTCAAACCTTATTACTGTAACTGTTTTAGCAACAAATAGTACAACCAGCGCGCTCTGCTGTTTTGGTGTACTATTTGTTGAAGGTGGAACGGTTTTCAATTCAGCCTTCAGCTTTCGGATCACTCAACCGCTCATGATGCTTGATCCATTTAAACTTATTCAAAGTAGCTTGAGGACTGATCGCTATAGTAGCAATCCCGTAAACAATAGTCGGCAAAAACTCCCGGTTTAACCAACTTTGTCCAACCTTTCTCATGTAGTGCTGTGACAAAACTTCTCGGAGTTTGTTAAGCCTTTTCAAAAGAGGCAAATTATTCAAGCATACCTGCTCGTACTCATTCAAAGATAACTCTGGTTCTCCCCGCAAGCGCCGCTGTTGATTTTCCTTGATACAATCGGAAGCTATGCGTTTTTTCAGCCAGTATTTATCTGTGAGAGAATTCCCCCTAATCCGATAATTTCCCAAGGGCTCTGTCGCCGCCAGCAAACCGTACTTTTGAGCGATTTTGGTAAATAACTCTGTATCTTCCCCTACCAGCCAATCTTCTGCAAAGCCGCCTTCTTTGACGAGAATTGTGCGATCGACTACAACAGAAGACGGGAACACCCAAGGACTTTCACCTGTCACCTTAATCGCCTGCATTTGGGCTTTAGTTGTAGGATATGTGGCAATATAACTCAACTTTTTCCCGTGCTTGTCCAAATAGCGCAAAGCGTGAGCAACAGCTTTGACTTCTGGGTTGTCTGCGAGCATCTGCAAACAAAATTCCAGCTTGTTTGGTTCCCAAGTATCGTCACTGTCGAGAAACGCTACATACTCACCTGTTGCCCGATCGATCATTAAATTTCTAGACTTAGAAACCCCATAATTTTGGGGGTTTCTAAAGAACTGAATTCGCGGATCTGACTCGGCAATTTTAGCAGCAACTTTGCTAGTATCATCAGTAGAGCAGTCATCAACAATTAAGATTTCTAGATGCTGGTAGCTGCCATTGACTGCGGAGGCAACTGCCTCAGCCAGGGTTTCGGCTGCATTGAATGCAGGAATGATGACACTGACTTTTTCGCTGTTCATAAATTGACTCTAGGTGTGATTTGGTAGTTGTTTACAGAAGTATGAGCTTCGACAAATAAGCTGTTGTGGCGATCGATATTTTTGAGAATCAAAATAATATTTCTATCTTTAGGAAGATGTCATTCAATTTATACTGTAACAATCCCTCGACTATTCTGTAAACAATGTTTCCAAAAATCAATTCTCAACTACGAATTTATCCTGTTTTGCTAACATTCATGCTATTTGGTTGCCAGCAGCAGCTACAGCAACAGCCAAACTTACAGCAACAGCGCAGCAAACAGGGCATGGCTGTCTCCGCTCACCCGCTGGCGAGCGATGCGGGGCTAAGAGTGCTGCAACAGGGAGGTAATGCAGTGGATGCCGCCGTGGCTACGGCTTTGGCGATTTCTGTGGTGGAGCCTTTTTCGGCGGGTATTGGCGGTGGGGGTTTTTTGCTGTTGCGGCGGGCCGAAACGGGTACTGTGCAAGCGCTGGATTTCCGGGAACGAGCTCCGAAACGGGCGACGCGGGATATGTATCTGGACAAGCAAGGCAAGGTGCGCCAGAGGGCAAGTCTAGACGGGCATTTGGCCGCTGGTATTCCGGGTACTGTGGGGGGACTTTATACGGTGCACCGGGAGTACGGCAAGTTGCCTTGGGCTACTGTGGTAGCGCCGGCGATCGCCCTGGCGGAAAATGGCTTTCCGGTGAGTTCGCGGTTTACCAAGGCTGTTGAGAGACGACAGGATGTGATTAAAAAGAATCCGGCGGCGCGGGCAGTTTTTACCCACGGGGGCGTTTTGTACAAACCAGGGGAACTTCTGGTGCAGCGGGATTTGGGGCGGACTTTACGTAAGATTGCCGTTGACCCGCAAAGTTTTTATACCGGGGAAATTGCTAGGGCGATCGCCTCTGACATGACTAAAAACGGCGGCCTGATTACTCTCGAAGACCTGAAACACTATACACCGATTTGGCGAAATCCGGTTTGCGGCAACTTCCGCACTTACCAAATTTGCGCGATGTCGCCTCCTTCTTCCGGTGGCGTTCATTTGCTGCAAATCTTAAATATGATTGGCGATACGGATTTAAAGATGTTGGGCCCTAAAAGTCCAGACACCTTGCATTTACTGGCAGAAAGTATGCGGATTGCTTATGCCGATCGATCTGAGCATTTGGGCGATCCAGATTTTGTCAATGTCCCTGTCAAAGCTCTGACTAGCCGTAGCTATGCCAAATTGAGGCGATCGCAAATCCAGATGTCGAAAGCCAAACCTTCCAGCGAGGTAAAGGCTGTTGATGCTCAAACTTTGAGCCGATTTGTGCACGAGTCTCCCGAAACTACACACCTGACGGTAGTTGACAAAGAGCGCAATGTTGTGAGTTTGACGTTTACGGTGAATGGCGGTTTTGGGGCTGGGGCTGTGGCTGCCGGTACGGGAATTTTGCTCAACAATGAGATGGACGATTTTGCAGCGGCTGCGGGAGTGCCGAATTTGTTTGGTTTAGTGGGCGACGAAGCAAATTCGATCGCCCCTGGGAAAACTCCTTTATCCAGCATGACGCCGATTATTGTGACGGAAAATGGCAAATTTCGCCTCGCTGCGGGATCTCCCGGAGGCAGTAGGATTATTACGACGGTGCTGCAAATTGTGTTGAATGTGTTGGTTTACGACATGAATGTCGATGAGGCTGTATCTGCACCCCGGATTCACCATCAGTGGCGGCCCGATCGCCTGATGGTGGAACGGGGAGGTTTTGAGGCTGCGACGCTTTCGGAGTTGCGGCGACGGGGACACCAGATTCAGGAAGGCGAGGGTTGGGGAAATGCGAATGCGATCGTCCTCACGTCTGATGGTTGGTTGGAGGGGGCAGTTGATCGGCGCGGGGAAGGGGCGGCCAGGGGGTTTTAGGAAGAGGGAAGAAGGAAGAAGGAAGAGGGAAGAAGGAAGAGGGAATATTAACGCCCAAGGCCCAAGGCTATGGGCCCAATTACCAATTACCAATTACTAACTACCAAGAATTACTGAACACAAATTAATAGTAATCCCCGTATAAACACGGAGTCATAAATTCTTGGTAAAGGACTATACTTTACCAGTAGATAATGTAATCATAATAGTATGGATTTAATTCAAAGCTATGATTTTAGCAATAAAAATATGCTCAGCCCTCATAGAATTGCTGCCTTAACTGCTACATTCACCGCTGCTGCTTTCAGCTTGTTGACCGCACCCGCAATGGCATTTTCTGTTGGTGCAACCAATAACACCGAGACTTTAAAAAACCAGTTGTTGGGAACTAATACAGTGGGATTGAGTAATTTCTCTGTTTCAGTTACTGGAAATAGTGCTGCTTTTGGTACTTTTACAAAGGACCCCTTCGGTTTGCAGTCAGGTGTTGTTCTCAGCACTGGCAGAGTCACCGATATACCGGGGAGGAATCTCAAAGATAACTTAATGATCAACAACACTGATTTAAACACTGACTTGGGGTCGAGGGGCGAAGCTGGAGATTTGACTCAGCTAGACCTCAGATTTTTTGTTGACTCTAGGGCTGAAAAGTTGTTCTTTGAATATGTATTTGGTTCCGAGGAGTTTCCTGAGTTCGGCGGTTCTGAATTTAATGACGATTTTGAACTGTTGCTGAATGGCAATAATTTGGCCAAGTTGAGCGACGGCCAAGCAGTTACGATTAATAATCTGGTTCCCGATCCAAATAATCGCTCTACAGATCACTCGGACTATATTAACAACCCAAGCCTGACTGGTCTTGCTGCTAATATTATTAAGCTGGACGGTTTTACTAAAGTTTTAGGTTTTGAGGGTTTGCTCAAGCAAAATCAGACGAATGTTCTCAGCATCCGCATTAAAGATGTGGGGGATGGCAATTTAGATTCTGCTGTGTTTATTAAAGGCGGTTCTCTGGGAACCAAAAAAGCCGAGGCGGTTCCCGAACCGATGACTTTGGGAGGCTTGATGGCGGGAGGTGCTATGCTGGCCGCAGCGCGAAAATTGCGCGCTAGACTCTAGGAATATCCTGTACGGGCATAGGGCATAGGGCATAGGCCATAGGGCATAGGGCATAGGGCATAGGGCATAGGGCGGAGCGAAGCTCCGGGATTGGGCAAGCGGGCATTGGTGATTAGGCAACAACTGATCACCCAAAAATAACTAATAACTAATAACTAATAACTCATAACTAATCAACAGTGATTAACTGTGAACAGTACCATCGGGTAAGATGGTTCCCGATAATCTAGCTCCTGTCAATTTTACCATCACTCGATCGCCATAACCGATTTTCGCTCCTGTTAAATCCGCACCACTCAAGTCCGTGCCGCTCAAATCGGCTCCGATTAAGTTAGTTTCTCTCAAGTTGGCATTGATCAAACAAGCTCCTAACAGGTTAGCTCTGAATAAGTTTGCTTTGTGCAAATTCGCCCCTGTGAGGTTCACATTGTGCAGAAAAGTATCACTTAAGTCAGCTTGACTCAGGTTCGCATTGCTCAAGTTTCTGCCAGAAAAATCCTTTTCTTTTAAGGAAGCTCCTTGGAAGTTGGAACCGCTCAAATCGGGATTTTGTTGGGGGCCAGGGCGGTAAGATGAGGATGGCGTTGACGATTGGTAGCGGGACGCATCTGAATAGGGCCCCGCAGGATTAGCAGATTTTCCCCCATAATTTCCTGAATGGGGCTCAGAAGAGTAGCGGGGTTCTTTTGGGGTTGCCGGCGGCTGAGTATTTCTGTACTGAGTATTTTGGTACTGAGTATTTTGGTGCTGAGTGTTTTGGTGCTGAGTGTTTTGGTGCTGGGTGTTTTGATACTGAGTGTTTTGGTGCTGAGCTCTCGGCTGAATCGATCGCAATTGTTCGCGGGCTTGATTAATTTCCTTAATCTTTTCTTCAGCTTTTTGGTGCAGTCTGGGCCTGTCTTTGGGGATGCGATCGGGGTGCCAAATGAACGCTAAATCTTTGTAGGCTTGGCTAATTTCTTCTGGGGAAGCTCCAGGCAGCAGTCCCAGCACCTTATAGTATTGGTCGAGGTCTTTCATATTACCACCTTTCGCTTTCAGAAATTAGGAATTAAAAATTAAGATCGGAGTGAAGGCAGCTCTAAAAGCTAGCTTCCCCGATCGTACATTGATTAAACAAAAAGATTGAACATTAACTCAGTTATGCCGCTGCTGGCAAAAAATCCCGGATTCGTTGCAAATATGTTGCGGCATCCTCCAGCATCGGAAAGTGAGATGTATTTTGGATTATAACAAATTCTACTTTGTTGCTGAGGGATGCCGCCTGTTTACCCATGATTGCGGGGATAATTTGATCGAATTCTCCAGCTACCAGCAGCGTGGGAACACTCAGTCGCGCAAATTCTTGGGGCATTTCCTCCGCAGCTTTTTTGCTGACTGCTGTCACCATTGTACCTATAGCCGCAGCCTCGTCTGCCATTAAGAAATCCTTGAGAAATGCCAAACTGACCTCTGTGGGCAGACTACGATGCAAAAACCGTGCCATAAATATGCGATCGGCAAAAGGAATAGAAGCCAACCAAGGCGGCCGAAATTTGACCACATAGCCGCCGAATTTGTGAAAAGTTGTAAAGGCTTTTTCATCATATTCAAAAATGCCACTGCAAGTCAGAATTGCTTTTTCTACTTTTTCGGGATAAAGGTTGAGAAATAAAGTAGCAATTGATGCACCTGTGGAGTGAGCATTGAGATAGACGCGACTTAAATTCAAAGCTGCTAATAATTGGGCCAAGTCCTCAGCATAGGTTTCGAGTTCATAGCTGGACTCAGGAGGCTCTTGTGGCAGTGGAGAACGCCCAAAACCTCTCATGTCGTAAAGCAAGCAGTCAAAGTCACCAGCGATCGCCTGTGCGGTGCTTTCCCAGTAGCGGGCAGAGCCAGCCCATCCGTGCAGGAATACCATCACAGGTTTGCCGGTGGGTTGGGCGCTTGCGTCTGCTGTTATCCACTCGTAATAATGTTCTACACCGTGAATTGAAATGAAAGACATAGTTAAGTAGTTTTGAGTTTTGAATTATGATTTTACATCATATGTTTCGGAATGATTTAACCGCAGAGGGCGCAGAGGGCGCAGAGAAAGAGAAAAGAGAGATGAATACAGGACGATACCAACGGATTTGATATCATATGTAGTCCAGGACGCATTAACATTGAAATTGAGGGACGTAGGACTACCGAGGATGCTCTGGTGACAGGTGATGAGGTATTAATTGGTCAGGTGGTTTTGGAGAAGTTAGATTTGCTTGTGGACTGTAGAAATCAGCGCTTAATCGGGAATCCCACTAATCCTAATTATCCTGTGACTTATATCAAGTAGGACTTAGATCAAATCCGTTGACTTCCGAATTATTCATCTCTCTCTTCTCGAACTCTGCGTCCTCTGTGTCCTCTGTGGTTTAATCATTCCGATCCAACCGGACTACAGAATAAAAACTATATCTATCAAAAAATCTGCGTTAATCTGCGTCAATCCACATCTGCGGTCAAAAATTATACACATAAAAACCAACCAGAAAGCTTAAGCAGCAGAAGCAGCCAGCCAAAATAAACCATCTACTAAAAGCGTACTAAAAACTGCTCCGCTGAATGCCCGCCAGTGCAAAGTGCGATCGCGCAAACTGATCAAACCCACAGTTAACAGTACAGCGATTAAAACGATCGCACAGCCAATACCCCAAGGAGTGTCAATTTGTCCGATCGCGCTTTGAAAAATTGGCATCGCTAATTCCGGTTCCGCGTGCATNNGGTTCCCACCTAAACCAGCCCCAATAAATCGAACCAGCCAGCCAACATCCAGCAAATCCTAATAATAAGTCTCCCCAAAGTTGGGTTTTCTGGCGAAAAATTAGGATTAAACTAAGTGCTATCCAGGCGATAGTTGAGAGCAAACTGATTGCTGGATACAAGCGCACTAAGGGTGCTTGCACAAAAACTGGAATTGATACTAAAAATGCTGAAGCCCCAAATATCAACCACTGCTGAATGCTATTGTTTCTGCCTGAAGATAGAGGATTTTCGAGGCTGGTGAGGGTAATAATAGGTGCGATCGCTGAGGATAATAAATTAAAATTAAACAACTGATTGGACTCCGTAACGTTTCAATAAGTGGACTAAAAAGGTTGCTGCGGTGGCTGGTGTAGCCGTCTCNNTCTAAATGTGCGATCGAGGGCGAAGCATAAAAACCATCTCCACCGCCACCGAGAATAGCCGAGCTCCAGTGCGTAAAGCGATCGTGGCTGAGTCGGTGGATCGGAAAATTGCCTCCCAGGGGTACTCCCCAACCGTCTAGGGCAAAAAATGCCGCGACTTTGCCGCCGATTTGCTCCCACATCCAAGCCGCCCCGATCGCCCCGGCTACCCCAGCCGAAAAGCTTGCAAATACTAGACTTTCTCCAGCCAACTCTTGACTGCACAAAAAGTGCAATATGTCAATAGCTGAAAAAGCTGGATATTTATGAGCGGGAAAAATCTTGACATGAGAGACTGTTTGGGTATTTTGCCGAGTTTCTGCGTCTCCCCAAACCTCTGAAAGTCCCGCCAGGAAACCATCAGTGAGTTTTTGGTCGTGGATTCCGGGGCATATTACCAGTCTCATTGTGCTTCAAGAAAATTAATTATGAGCTTAACATAACTTTACTTTATTGTACACCATAATTAATTATATGCTATCCAGGGGGATAGGATGTTAAACTAATAACAGAGTCCAGTTTGAAGAGTATCCCCCAGATTAAAGCTCTGGGAATGCTCCGAGACACCGAAACCAGAGGTAAGGTGAGGAAGTCTTAAGAAAACATAAAACTTAACGATCCTTCAGACCCTGCGGCGTATTCTATTGCCTTTCCCATCAGATTCCGATCCCCCCCTGCGGGCGGGCACGGGGGCACCGCCCCTAC
>DPLL01000532.1:15376-21674 GCA_003542015.1 Microcoleaceae cyanobacterium UBA9251
TGGTTGCCCTGATGGCCCAAACACGCATTCGATGGTTGGTGGTGGGGTAGGCACGGGGAGTAGGGGTCGCACTACCCCTACAAAACCCTCGTTCGACTCTGAAAATCATTCTAATTGAGGAATACAAAGTGGTTGCTTCTCCCGAAAAAATTGAGTTCAAAACATCTGCTGCACCTGAAAACAGCGATCGCGTAGCTGTCTTGTTGATGGGTTACGGCGAAGTTGAAAGCTACGATGATTTTGCCAACTACAACGAACAAGCTTTAAACTTACTGACGGCAAAGTTTGCGCCAGTACCAAATTGGATTTATCCGCCATTGGCGAAGATTTTGGCAATTTTTGACTTGCATGAATGGAGTCACCAACACGGTCAATTTGTGTCGCCACACAATGCAATTTTTGAACAGCAGCGGGCGGGGATTGAACATAATTTGCAGGAAAAATGGGGCGACAAAGTAAAAGTATTCAAAGCTTTTAACTTTTGCGCGCCGTTTTTGCCGGAACAAGTAATTCCTCAAATTAAAGCAGAAGGATTTGACAAAATTCTGATTTATCCGCTGTTGGTAGTTGATTCTGTTTTCACCAGTGGGATTGCAGTAGAACAGGTGAATAAGGCTTTAGCACAAACCTTTGATGGTAAGGAACATTGGGTAAAAGGACAGCGCTACATTCCTTCTTTTTACGATGAACCTGCTTACATTGATTTGATGGCGGATTTGGTGGAAGCGGAAATTAAGCATGATTTAGCTGTAGCACATTTGCCTTCTCAGATTGGGATTGTGCTGATGAATCACGGTTGTCCGCACAAGGCGAAGGGCTTTACTTCGGGTATTGTGGAAAGTCAAGCTTTGTACGATCGCGTGCGGGAACGTTTGATGTATCGCTATCCTTTGATTTCGGTGGGTTGGCTGAATCACGACACGCCGCTGATTGAATGGACGCAGCCGGATGCGACGTTGGCTGCGAAGAATTTGATTGATTTGGGTGCAACTGCGATCGTGTTTATGCCGATCGGATTTGCGACAGAAAATCACGAAACTTTGTTAGATGTAGATCATGTGATTGAGGGTTTGCAGAAGCAACGTCAGGGAGTTACTTATCGGAAATTGCCTTGCGTGAATGACCATCCTGAGTTTCTGAAAATGGCGGCGGAGTGGGCTAATCCTCAAATTGAAGCGTTGTTGAGTGAGATGGCTGTGGCGGTGAATCCGAATTTGGTTGTCCGGGATCACGTACATTCTCATGGAGATCATGGGCATTCTCACGGGGATCACGGGCATTCTCACGGCGATCATGGGCATTCTCACGGGCACGGGCACAGTCATTAATTAGGAGCTCAGAAACCGGGTTTTTGCGACAATACTGCGTTGAAGACGGCAGATTCAGTAAAAAACCCGGTTTCTTTGTGGGAGTGGGTAAATCGAGATTGATTTAGATGAAAAGGGCGATCGTCCTTTGGTTATTTTGGAGAAAGGGCGATCGGCTTTTTTATCAGCAGGTGTGAATTCTTAAGAATCACGCAACATCCCGCAGAGATATTGCGCTAAAATAAAAACTAAAGTTTTGCCAAAATTGTAAAAATTGAGAAAATCTTAAACTCAACTACCGCCCCATCTGCAATTCTCTTAGAAAACGGAAGTTGTATTAATGACATCCCACACCTTAAACTTACCCGTTCAGCTACAACAAGAAGCTGAAAAATTGGCTGCACTCCAAGGCATTTCCCTCGATGGATTTATTCTCTGGGCTGTAGCCGAAAAAGTCGCTACTCTCAACCAGCGGCATGATGACCCTGCTTTCCCTAAAATCACCTACGTGCGCGGCGCTAGCGGCGAACTCGCGCCCGTTTTGCGCGGCACTCGCTTGCGGGTGCAAACAATAGTCATCGCAACCCATAAATGGGGTTTATCTCCAAAGGAAATTGCGAATGAATACGATCTCAATGAAGCTCTAGTGAATGAAGTTCTCGCTTTTTATGAGGCTCACCGTCAGGAAATAGACATCTCTATTGCCACCGAGCAAATTATCGAAGCTGCCAATGTCTAAACCGCTATTGCATCTGGATGCTGATACCTCTAGTAAAGCTTTGCAAGCTGCCCTTTTATCTCGCGATCGCGATGTCACTCGGACACCGACTGACTGGATGCCTTTAGATGCTAGCGATGAGGATCAATTATTAGAAGCAACAGCACGGGGACGGTGTATTTTTACGTTTAATATCCGCGATTTTCAGATTTTAGCTCAGCGTTACCCCGAACATGGCGGTATCATTTTGGCGGCTCAAAATAGTTGGACATTATCTAGTTTAATTGCTTCGCTCGATCGGCTGCTTTCAGAAACAGAAGCTGCTGACTGGAAAGGGCAAGTCCGCTGGCTGAATCAGTGGCGAACTTAATTTTATCTTGATATTGAGGCAAAAAGGTCGATCGTCCTTTGCTTTTTTAGAGAAAGGGCGATCGCTTTTAAAATGAAAAATATATTGCTAGTAATCCAAATAATAGTTCATTTCAAATTCAAGAGTGGAAGCTCTTCCTTGACGTTTCCCAATACCGTACCTAAATTGACATACATTTCCTTGAAACTTTATCCAATTTTTTCCTGGATTAGAAAGTATATGAAAATCAACACCTGACCAATCATTGCTACCGCAATATTGTACCTCGTAAAAAAATGCTATTGAATCACCTGCTTGGAAAGGGCTTAAAGGGTCTATATAAAATCCTCCTATTTGTCTAGCATTTCCTCTATCTCTTACAGGATATTGTCCAAAACCACATTCATCCTGACCTTCATTAAATTGGCAACGTCCTCTTTTTTGATCGCCTGATAAGGCCCAAGGATCTCTAGCAATAGATACAGGCGCAGTTACTAAAAAACCTAAAACAAGACAAGTTGAAACCAATAAAAACTTTGTACGCATTGTTTTGTAGAATTTAACTAGGATGTGTGAAGAATTAAGTTTTTATACTAAGACATCATACAATCATGCTGAGCGGAGAGGAATTTAGTTTGCAGCATGATAAAAAGTTGTATTCTGTCAGATAAAATGTAAGATAATGTCATAAAAAATTAGATAAAATAGCTAAAAACCAACAGAGCCGAGAATTATGGAGCTTAAGGAAATTTTAAGATTTGCCGACGAGTTAGTGTTTTCCAAGACTGGAAACCACTTAGATGACCTGCAACAGGCTATCTTAAGGGAAACCTTCCAAGGTCAGAGATATGCAAAAATAGCACAAGACCGGAATTGTAGCGAAGGATACATTAGGGGTGTTGCTTCTGAGATGTGGAAAATATTTTCAGAGGTATTAGGACAAAACGTTAGTAAAACAAATGTTCGAGTAACACTAGAAAGGTCTTTACTAGCAAACATTTCATCTCCTTTCGGAAAAAATGTTTTACGAATTGGTGACATCAATATTTGTCCACAAACATCTCAATCTTCAAAAGTCGCGCAAAAACCCCAACAAACCCAAACCCAACCGCACATGGACTTAGGCGACGCACCCGAAATCTTCAGCTTCTACGATCGCACTCCCTCACTCACCACCCTCGAAACCTGGATATTACACGATCAATCTCGCCTCATCGCACTTCTGGGAATCAGCGGAATAGGCAAAACAACCCTTGCACTCCGACTAATAGAACAAATCAAAACTAACTTTGATTACGTAATTTATCGCAGTCTCCGCTTTTCCCCCACCCTCAATGCAACTCTTACCAATTTCCTGCAAATCTTCTCCGACAAAACAGACATCCCCCAGAACATCGAAACCCAAATTTCCCAACTCCTCGACAACCTGCGGAAGTATCGCTGTCTGATTATCCTCGATGACGTACAAATGCTTTTTAGCAGCGGACAACTGGCGGGACAATATAAAATTGGATATGAAAATTATCAGCAATTTTTTAAACTAATCGCCGAAGTTTGTCACCATAGTTGCTCGATATTGATTAGTTGGGAAAAATCTAGAGAAATTGCCAAATTAGAAAGAGTAAATAACTACGTGCATTCTTTAGTCTTGGGTAGCTTAGGAATTGCAG
Source organism: Microcoleaceae cyanobacterium UBA9251 (assembly GCA_003542015.1). Lineage (GTDB taxonomy): Bacteria > Cyanobacteriota > Cyanobacteriia > Cyanobacteriales > Microcoleaceae > Microcoleus. The sequence goes on from DPLL01000532.1 coordinate 19,421, forward strand.
CTAAAGAAATTTTGAAACAGCAGAATTTGTCAGATGAGGATAGTTGGCAAACTTTGATTAATACTTATCAAGGAAATCCTCTTTGGTTAGAGTTAACCACCACGATCGTACAAGACTTGTTTGGTGGTAGTGTCTCCGAGTTTTTGCAATGCGACGGCGTGGTTTTAAGCGAATCTCTGCAAGCACAATTAGACCAACAATTCCAGCGTCTAACGCAGCAGGAACTGGCAATAATGATTCAGCTTGCTAAGGAAAATGAACCCGTTTCTTTGCCGCAAATTTTCAAGACAGTACAGTTATCGACATCAGACTTATTAAATGCTATGCAATCATTGGGGATGCGATCATTTCTGGATGCGGAAGAGCAGGGTAAAACAACATTTTTTAGTCTCAATCCAGTTATGAAACAGTATGTTAAAAATCGCTATTTTCAGCCCAACGACTAAAGTCGTGGCTTCGCAGCAATAGCCCACGAAAAACAAACACTTTGTCAACCTTTTTTCTTAGTTGCTATACTGTAGATACTCTGTCTATACATCCTTAAAAAAAGGTGAAGCCCTCAGAGTGATGTCACTAGGTAGAGGATCAGGCTATGGTTGGGACGATTCGATCTTGTTGAGAAACTTCGCCAGCGCTTGTAGATAAACCAATCTCATTTTCCGGTAAAGATAGTACGAGAAATCCCTCTCTATTATTCTCCCATTTCAAATTATTTTTAATCCGATCGATGCACTCACTAACATTCTGTTGGTATAAACTATCTATGCGATCGCAGTGCCATTCAAAAATCACAATCCATTGAGGTTGCTCAGTCAGAATCAACTTGAGAAATTCATCAAAACTTTTGCCTTCCCAATCTATCTCTGAACCATTAACCTCGGATTCCAACAAGTCTAATCCTTTCCCTTGCACGGAAAAATTCAGCCATTGCATACTTCCATAGGCGGGGGGTAAGCGCTTGATTATATGCGGCGGAATTTCTCGCTCTACTAATTTTATATATTTGCCCCAAAGGTAATACTTTTCACCTTGGGGATATTCTATATTACCCCAAGTAAATGTTTCCTGATAACATTCTAAATACTCAAGAGTCTGTCTTGTAGAAAGTAATATTTCAAAACAGGCATCCATAACTTCTCCTTTAGTTAATCAACATCTCTGTGATACCACCAAAATTGTTGCAATCCAGATTCCCATCTTTTCTGTTCCCAATTGTAGCGGAATTCGTGGATATGCGGGTTGGGATGATCGGATGGGCGATCGTGATCCGTCCAATCCACTCTACCCCAAGGCACATCATAGCCATTAGCTTTCGGCCAAGTTGATGAGGGAAAGGTTGCTGACTGGCGGTAACAAATGCGATCGCTTCCATCTCTTTTTCCAAGTGTTGTATGAGGGAATCCTTCTGCTAGTGGATCTGGTAAGGGGATATCCTCTCCCTGTATTGTTTGTTGTGTCAGAGAGAATTCTGGTATGTAATATTCGCTGTTTGTTGACAGAATATTCTCCTTATTTAATCAACATCTCTACGCAAACAATGCGGCCACCGACACACTAAAACCCGGTAATAAAGGACTGGTTAAATTATCTTCTTTAAACAAAGTCATCGCTAATTTCAAAACCCCATTTTCCCGCAGGTAAACTTCAACTTTTTGCTGTATTCTGTCAAAAATCCAATATTCCCGCACACCCTGAACAGAATATAATTTTAACTTAGATTGCCGATCGCGCCTTTCATTTTCCTCACCCGGAGACATTACCTCAACCACCAACTCCGGCGCACCAGCCAAATGTCCAGACTCATCTAATATTTGTGCTAAACGCTCATAGCTTACCCAAACCACATCAGGAATAACATTATCACCATCCGTGAAGATCAAACCAGCAGTTGTTGCGGCCTTACCTAAACCCGTCTCTATCGACCAATTATTTAAGGTTCTGCAAACATTGTCAACAATATTTTGATGTTCCCAGTGGGGTGCTCTTGTCACGACTAATTCTCCTTCGATTATCTCATAACGGTTGCCATTATCGGGTAATAATTCTAAATCAGCGCTTGTCCAGCGAACTCTTTCTGTAGTTGACATAGCTTTGACTCCGCTCAGTTCTATTTTGATTATATCCGATATTTTGCAGAAGTAGGTTGGATCTCGCTGTCGGTCAACCCAACACTTTATTTTAAATATTGTTCCTTGGGCGGGGGCGGGTTTATTATATTGTTGGTTTCCGACATAGATGGTTGGTGAAACCCGCC
>DPLL01000533.1 GCA_003542015.1 Microcoleaceae cyanobacterium UBA9251
TCAAGTAAAATCAGATCCGGTGGCTCACGACGAACACCCTCGATCGCCATTCTGCCGTTGAGTGATTTGCGGACTGTATAGCCCTGTGACTCTAGGATTTTGGCTAACAACCGCAGATTGTCTGGGGTATCGTCCACGATCAGAATATTCGTTTGGGCAGTAAGTTTAAGTAAATTAGCCATAATCTTATTCCTAAATCTGGGTTAAAGTTGCAATGATTTCAAGCTGAAAGTTATCTACCAGAGATGTCATTTCCTCGATCAGATATTGGTGCTGTTTGGGAATTTCAGCAATCAGTTGAGAAACTTGACAATCGTTCAGAGCGAGTGCTGCTTCGTGGACTTGTGCCATCCACTCTCTCGGCATAGTTTTCAAGTCTTCTGGAGTCAATGTCTTTGGTAGTAAAGCAGATGACTTGAATAGAACTTGTTCGGCGTAACAGTAGCGAACTCCCAAGAGACGAGCGATTTTGTCGAAAAGTGTGGCTTCAGTAAACGGTTTGGCAATCCAGTCATCGCAACCGACTTGCAGACAGGCTTTGCGATCGTCTTCAAAAGCATAAGCAGTCAGAGCAACGATCGATGTCATTTGTTCTCGATCGCCGATCGCCCCCTTTCTACCTTCAGCCTCCAGCGCTCGAATCTGTCTGGTGGCTTCATAACCATCCATTACAGGCATTTGAATGTCCATCAAAATCAGGTCAGGATGCGATGCTTGCCAATGGGCGATCGCAAGAGCCCCATTTTCCACCACAGACACTTCAAACCCAACTGACTCCAGCAGTGTCACCAACAGTAGCCGATTTTCTGGAACATCTTCTGCCACTAAAATGCGGTAGGTGGGCTGCCCTGGTGCCAGCCCGATCACGCGATCGGCTAAAGGTTCCTCTACATCGAGGGAATCTGGTAGATCTAAAACCAGTGTGCAGGTAAAAGTCGAGCCTTGATTCAGGGTGCTTCCCACGGTGATATCGCCTCCCATCAGACGAGCAAACTGACGACTGATAGACAATCCTAAACCGGTTCCTCGTCCATGACGACCACGATCGGTTTGCATAAAGGCTTCAAAAATCGATTCTAAATCTGAGGGCGCAATGCCACATCCGGTATCCTCAACTTGCAGATACAAAGTAATAGTTCGTTTAATATTTGGTGGATTAGAGGAGGCTGGAATAGGCAGTGCCGAAATGGGTTGGTGGATGGTGCGTTCAGGTTCGCCACTTGTTCCCGATCGCCGATCATCTGATGAAACAGATCTTGTCCGCAGCGCGATCTTTCCTGTTGTTGTAAATTTGACAGCATTCCCCAGCAGATTGATCAAAATTTGACGAAGTTTGGCTTCATCACCGCAGACATAACGTGGCACTGTAGCATTCCACTCACTGCTCAGATTCAAACCTTTCTCAGCAGCTTTGAGGAGGAATATATCGTTAATAGAAAAAAGCAGCCGATGTAAATCAAAACAACTTGGAGTTAGTACCAATTGGCCAGATTCAATTCTGGACATCTCCAAAACATCCTCAATCAATGTCAGCAGGTGTTCTCCACTACGGCTAATGATGCCTAAATGCTCTTGAAATTCGTTGGGGATATGGGGGCTGCGGTTCATCAACTGGGTAAATCCCAGAATGGCGTTGAGTGGCGTTCTAAGTTCGTGGCTCATTTTACCAAGGAACTGGCTTTTGGCACGGTTGGCGATCTGCGCCCTTTCTGCGGCCTGTTCTAGGGCAGCTTGTGAAAACTCCAACACCGCCAGCATCAGTATGTTTCTCATTTCGGTGGCTGCTTCTAACTCCACCACCCGCCAAGGATAGGATGTTTCCCGCACTGTCTCTTTCCAGATTTCAAAGGATTTGCGGGGACAGAGGTGCAGTTCTCCAATTTCGTCGATCGCGACGGCATCCAGGGGATTACCAGCCCAGTTTACGGTTTGAATTTGTTCCGGTCGGAACCAAAGAATGTGGTATGAATTGTGTTTGGCATAGTTCAGCCGGATTGAGATAGCCAAAACACCGCTAGCTCGAACTTTGAATTGTTTTGCTCTTGGATACAACTCAGAGAGAGAAGCCGTTGCAAACACTGGTTCCTGGTTGTGTTCCACCAACCACTCCACAAGCTCGCCAACCTCTTCTTCTGAGGGTGTTTGACCCACCAAGGTCAGATGACCGTCCAGCAGAATTGCTACCCCATGACCATGCACTACATCTAGCAGTTGAGAGGCGTTTCGGGTCAATACCTGTTCGATCACATTAGACTTTCCCTGGAATGCATCCTGAAGTTGATCGTGAATGGTTTTCACCTGCTGTCGGTAAACCTTCAATTCTCGCTCTTGCTGATGCACCAGTTCGATCGAGGCAATTTGTCCCAAGAATTCACAGGTTTTGCGGGTTTCGTAATCGACCGATCGGGGGCTGTAATGGTGACAAGCAATTAATCCCCAGAGGCGCTGATCGTCAATTAATGAAATCGTCAGTGACCCGGCGATTCCCATATTCTGCAAATATTCGATGTGGTAGGGAGATACTCCCCTGAACAGACAAGCACTCAGATCCAGGGGTGTATCGGTGAGGGGATTGTGAATCGGAATTAGGCGGACAGGCTTGTAATTGACATCTGCGATTTGGCGCACCCAGTTGCGGTAAAACAATTGGCGGGCGGGGCCCGGAATATCGATGGATGGATAATGCAATCCCAGATAGCTTTCTAAATGGCTTTCTTTTGCTTCTCCAATCACTACCCCATGATCGTCGAATTCAAAGCGGTATACCATGACGCGATCGAACCCGGTCATCGCTTTCACTTCTCTGGCTAGAGTTTGAGCTAAATCGGAAAGACCGATCGAGCTGCGAAGTTGGAGGATGGCAGCTTGCAGGCGATGAGAAAAGTCGATTGAATTAGTTTTGTTGGTGGCGAGTTGGGGCTCCAGTTCCAGGAGCACTCCCTCTGCTGTCCGATGCAGTGTGCTTCTAAATGTCTGAGTTTTCCGAACCCGATCTACCTGGGCAACTCTCTGTTGTGTTTTGAGATCAAACGGATGATAATTTTCTAGGTTCTTTTGGTTCAGATAGTCTGCAATGGGTTGCACTTGAGCGCGGGAAAATAACCGTTGCAAGGGTTGACCGAGCAATGCTGCTGCTGAAATGCCAAAAAACTGTTCTACATTTTCACTCACCTGTAAAATCTTGAGTTCTGATCCTTGCAGCAACAGAACGATTCCAGAAGGCTGAATATGACCGGGAGCATACACAGATTCCTCGCTGCACTCCTCTAGATTTGTCAATTCTAAACGAGTGATTGAGCGTAGTTTGGTGAGGATAGGACGTTGCATTTTTTAAGGTAAGTAATTCTAAAATTCTAAAATTGTAGGCATCCGATTCAGAAATTCTGGTTGGTGTTAAGTAGCTGGACAAAAATCAACAATGTCATTGCGAGGAACGAAGCAATCTCAAACCATTGTGATTGCGACGCACAGCGAACAACGACATGGTTACGTTTATTTATGTCCGACTACTTATCCATGAATTAGCTTAAGAATTTGCTCAAATTGATACTGGTTAGCGAGTTCAACTAGACGAGTACCAAGCCCGACCAATTCAGGGGGAAATTGAGCCGCTAGTTCTGCGATCGCGCCATCGTTCCCACACACAGCAGCATCCTCCAATTGAGCCAGCAGTGCTTCTGGTAATGTCGCCAGCAGCGTTGGATCGAGGGAATGTGAACCGGGAGAGGTGCCAGAGGAAGGATCGGAAGGAAAACGATCTGTTCCCTGTTCCCCGTTTTCTGTTCCCTGTTCCTGATAGACATACTCTAAGCCGAGATATTGTGCCATCTTCAGAAATAGGGTCTGTTCTCGGAAGGGTTTGCTGATGTAGTCGTTGCAGCCAGCAGCGAGGGCGAGGGTACGATCGCTCTGAGAAGCCTGGGCGGTGAGCGCAATAATGATACTGGTTTGTCCGGCTTCCATTGCCCGAATTTGCTTTGTGGCTTCGTATCCATCTAGCAGGGGCATTCTGATGTCCATCCAGGTGAGGTCAGGAAGCCATTCTCGCCATAGTTTCACTGCTTCGAGTCCGTTGCTGGCCTCCCGTACCTCTAGCCCTAACTGAGCCAGTAATCTGACCATCAGCAGGCGATTTTCGGCCCGATCGTCAACTACCAAAATGCGATGATGGGGTTGACCGGGAGTTAGTCCAATCACGAGGCGATCGTTCTGTTCAGTTGTGATATTAACTCCACTGGTGGGAGTGACGGGAAGGGTAAAGGTGAATGTACTCCCTTCTCCCAGAATACTCCTAACAGAAATTTCTCCGCCCATGAGTTCTAAGAGTTTGCGGCTAATGGTCAATCCTAGCCCTGTCCCACTCACCGATCGCTTCCCAGCTTGGGCTTGCACGAACGCATCGAAGATGGTATGAAGTTCTTCTGGCGCAATCCCTACACCCGTGTCAATAACTGCAAACTCGAGCAACTGCTGATTTGGGAGTGATACTTCTACACCAGGATATTTGTTACTGACGCGCAAAGTAATGGTTCCCCGATCGGTAAATTTAATCGCATTACTCAGAAGATTGATCAAAACTTGGCGCAGTTTTTGAGCATCCGCAAGAATAAATTGCGGAACTTCTGGCGCAATCTCGAAACAAATATCAAGCCCTTTAGAACTGGCTCTTTCTGCTAACATATTTCGTAGGGAATGTAGCAGTGCAATCAAGTCAAAGCCGCTCTCTTCAATCGTGCAGTGTCCCGATTCAATTTTGGAAAGATCCAACACATCGTTAATTAAACTCAATAGGTGATCGCCACTGCGCCGAATGGTTTGTAGGTCTTCTTGCTGGTTGGGAGTTAGGCTGGGGTCATGGCCCATCACCTGGGTAAATCCCAGAATTACATTGAGGGGCGTGCGGAGTTCGTGGCTCATATTGGCGAGGAAGATACTTTTCGCCAAGTTCGCTGCTTCTGCGGCTTCCATCGCGTGTCGCAGTGCTATTTCTTTGTGTTTGCGATCGCTAATATCTTGGCCAATGCCCAAAAAATGCCCGTCAGAAAGCCGCGCATTTGCCCAGGTTGTCTCTAATTGCTGTCCGGTGGCGGTCATTGTTTTCAGATCTTGCCACTTGCCGGTTGCTGATAGCATAAAGTCCAGGACATTCTGACGATCAACTGGGTCAGGATAACACTCAGCTAAGATATCTTTTTGCTGCCAATCTTCTAGGGGCCAACCTAAAGTTTTTTCTAATTCCGGGTTGATCAATTCAATTTGACCCTGCCCGTTAAACAAAGCAATCATCACTGGAATATTATCGACGATCGCCTGAAACATCTCCTTCTGATACCGCAGAGATTCTTCGGCCTGTTTGCGATCGCTGATGTCGCGAAGAAAGGTGGTAAAGACAATCTCTCCGTTGAGATCGAGCTTGGAAATAGAAGCTTCGGCGGGAAACTCAGTACCATCTTTTCGCCGACCAAAAATGGCTCCTCGCTCTGCCATTTGCCGCGCTTCGCCTCCGTTGTGGGCATACTGGCTGACGCAATGATCGTGAGCCTTGGCAAGGCGCGATGGCATCAACAGCGTCAGGGGTTGTCCTAAAACTTCCTCAGATGCGTAACCAAAAATTTGTTCGGCTCCTTTGTTAAACAGAGTGATTTGCTGATGAATGTTAATAGAAATGATCGCATCGCTGGCAATTTCTAAAATTCCGGCAAATCGCGCTTGTGAGATTTGTAAGTCGATTGAGGCTTGTTTGCGATCGGCTTCGTTGCGTTTGCGATCGCTGATATCCCGGCAGATACAGAAGTTCATCGTTTCACCGTCTAATTCTACCCGATTAAAGCTAATTTCTACATCATATACGGAACCATCCTTACGGCGATGTTGCGTCTCAAACAGAGGCATAATCTCTTCCATTTCTAGGATGTTCTGTAGTTCTTCCTTGGTCCATTGAGCATCCCAATCAAAGACACTCAAATTCATGGTTTCTTCTAGGGTGTAGCCCAGCATTAGAGCAAAACTGGGGCTGGCTTCGACCACCTTTCCGTGCCGATCCATAATCACAACACCGTCCATTGAAGTGTTGAAGAACGTTTTAGTCCGCAATAACTCCCCTTCCAGTGCAATTTCGGCTTGTTTGCGATCGCTAATATCTTTCATAAAGCAGTAATGCCCCAGAAATTGATGCTGTTCATCGTAAGTTGAAATCATCACCAATTGTTTATAAAACACCGAACCGTCTTTACGAACCCCTCTGGTTTCAACTTCAACTCTGCCTTCTTGTACCATCTGCCAATAGGCGGCAATCAGTTTTTCCAATTCCTCGGGATGTACGGTATTTACCCAAGGCATTCCAATCATTTCTTCTGGCTGATAGCCTGTCACGTCAGCATAGGCTTTATTGACATAGAGGTAATGTCCGTGGGTATCCAGTTTGGAAATGCCCGACACCGCATTTTTCATCACCTCACTCATTTCTCGCAGTTCCGCTTCTGCTTGTTTGCGATCGGTGATATCTTCGGAAAAACCAAGTAGATAATGGGGCTGATTCTGCTCGTCGTAAATGGGAACCTTCACGGTATGCAGCCAACGTTTGCCAAGACTATGACTATCGACGAGTTCTTCGAGAATATCCTCGACACTGCCCTTGACAAAGATTTCTTGATCCTTTTCGTAGAAATATTTTGCTTGTTCTATTGGGAAAAAGTCATAGTCAGTTTTGCCGATCGCCTGTTCTGCTGAAATCCCAAATAACTGTTCGCTGGTTTGATTCCAAAACTGAAATGCACCAAAGTTTTCAGGATGTCCATCCTTGACAAAAATTGCTACAGGTAGATTATCCAGCAGTGCTTGTAAGAAATTGCGAGTTTGTTGGATTTCTTCTTCAGCTTTTTTGCGCTTGCTGATATTAATAAACGTAACTGCAATTTGTTTTATTTGACCGTTTATATCGAATTCTGGATAAGCATTAACTAATACCCAAACTAAAGCAGAAGTTGCTCTTTTGATTCCTAAAACATAATTTTTAAGGGGCATCCCAGTGGATAAAACCCGATGGGCTGGATATTCCTCGATCGGCATCACGGTTCCATCTTCACGCTGGAAATGCCATGTCGGATCGATCGCAGTTTTTCCGAGCATTTGATCCATTGAAAACCCTAATAATTCACAGGCTGTGGCATTGCATAATAGGATGCTGGTATCTGTCGCGTGAATCACAAAACCAGCATTTAAGTTATCGATCAATTGCCGATAGCTGGCTTCGCTTTCCTGTAAAGCAAATTCAGCTTGTTTGCGTTCAGCGATATTTCGGGCAATCTTTGAGGCTCCAATCACATTCCCTGTCTCGTCTTTAATTGGGGAAACACTGATTGAGACATCGATTAAAGTGCCATCTTTCCGCAGTCGTTTTGTATCGTAATGTTTGATGCGTTCTCCTTGATAAATTCGACTGAGAATTTGGTTTTCCTGCTCTTGATAGTCTGCTGGAATCAGTTTTGTCCCGGATTGTCCGAGCATTTCGATTTCCGTGTAACCAAAAATTCGCTCGGCCCCTAAATTCCAGCTTGTAACTAAACCGTCTAAATCTTTGCTGAGAATCGCATCTTCCGAAGTTTCAACGATCGCAGCTAGTCTAGCGTTCTCAAATTCTACCTGTTGTCGCTGGTAAATTTCCCATTGCAACTGATGATTCGCTTTCTTAACTTCGTGAATTTGGCGATAACTTACTTGTACCAGATACACGACTAATCCAAAGAGCCAAACTAAAACTAAGCCGCCAATTAGCACAACGATGGGTAAAGAAGATTTCACTTTTGCTATTAATTCTGGAGTGGGGAAAACCTCTACCCGCCAGTCTGCACGCCATGTTTTAACCACAACCGTTTTCTGTAGTGAAGGTTCAGGTGGGAGATTCTGGCCGTAGATCAAATCTGTGCGATCGTAGATAGCCACTTTGTAACCAGGTGGCACTCTCAAGATACTGTCAAATAGAGTTTGAAACTGAAAGACTCCGACAATAAACCCATCAAACCGCTCGCCCACAAATAAAGGAAAAATTGCGATAAATCCTTGACCCCTTTGAGCGAGTAAAATATTGTGTGTTAGGACAATTTCGCGCAAATCGCGAGCCACCTGCAAAGGGATTTGGCGACGAGTATCCAGACTCAAATCTAAGTTTTGTGCTGCCTCATTTCTCGCCAATGGCACAACCCACCGGACTTTAAAAGATGGATCTACCCACTCGATGGCCTGATAACCATAGAAATTCTTGATATAGGCGGCAGCATCGGCTTCCCAAAGATCCCTTGCAGTACCACCACTCACTTGCCAGCGATTTGCCATTTGCTGAAGTGTCAGCACCCGGCTTGACAATTCTTTGCTCAGTTGTAGCTCGATCGCATTGGCTTCTTGCTGAATTAACTGTTCGATGTGAAGTTCTTCGTTAATGGTTAGCTGTTGCCACATCAGTAAAACAGCAACAGAAGCCAACAGACTAAGCAGGAGAGGTAGCAGTCTTTTAATGAGTGTTTGGCATAAGCTTCTAATTGGGTTGAGTTGGGCGATAGCCATAAATCGATCCAGGTATTCATAAAAGGTCTTGGATTTATGGGCTAGGTTTGGTAATTTAATGATTCAATAGAGCAAAGTTTTGAGTGTGAAAACCAGTCAATAACAAGACGAAATCTAAACTTTTGCAAACCCTAAATTGAACAGTTAAATTATTGCTAATGAAGAATTGTGTTTCTTGATCCCTAGCTCTTTGACTAAATTTGTAGATAGCAATGAACCATAGCTGTTAAGATTTTTAACAGGCACTGCTTGCCAGCACTGACGACAAAACCAGTATACTTGATTTTGGCCAAAGTGACGGAGCATTGGAGTCGAGCAGCAGGGGCATTCTGTCATAAAAACCTCTATTTTAAAGAAAGTGTATTCGCTCTTGTTGTACAGTGCTGTAAGCTGGCTTGAAGCACCAATTGCATGACTGTAGAGATCCAAAATAAAGATTTGGTAAAAAATACAAGGTTGTTAAGGAATTGATACGAATTTTAATATTTCGTAAAAATAGTATTGTAGGTGCGTCAGAACTCAAGCATCACTGAAGTGCTACAAGGGTTGTAGCTCAATAGCTTCCATCCCCGCACTCTATCCCATCAAGAGTTAGGCTTGGGAGTCGTCACTCTGACGAACCCTACTACTATAATCAGCAGTTAAAATGATTAAAGTTATTCAACCCATCCCAAAATCTCGGCGACTTCTTCCGTCAGAGTGACGGGTTGGAATGGTTTGGGAATTACCCCAGCAACGCCCATTTGGGCAAATTTGGCCCGATCGCTCGACAACACCCTCGCGGTTAGCAGAATCACCGGAATCGATCGGGTGATGGGATCGGACTGGAGGTGCTCATACACGGCAATCCCATCCATTCCCGGCATTGATACATCCAGCAAAATCGCTGATGGTCGTTCTGTTTGGAGAATTTGTAAACATTCTTTTCCTGATGCGGCCACCAGGGTGTCCCATCCCGCGAGGTCTTCCAGGCACACCTGTACCAGTTCCCGGAGGTGTTCTTCATCATCAACTACGAGAATTTGCTTGCCTATCATCTTGTGTTCACGCGGGAGAGTCCCATAATAATTATCTACTTGCAAAGCGTTCATTTTATTTAGGTTGATAAAAAATCAATTTTTCGGTTGCCCATTTAGTGTTATGTGCACATCTTTTAGTAATCGCTCAAAGAAGCAGTTGGGAGTTGAATCAGAACTTTGGATGGCTGCACTTTCAACTCTTTAGCAAGCTCAATTGTCAAACCATCCGGCAGTATTTGGGCCTTACCAGTTTCAGGTTGTACGGGGTGGGGCAACAGGATGAGACTTTCAAATCCACGAGGACGGAAATAACCTTCGACTACCATCGCTTCCGTAGGTTGACCTTGGATTAAAACAGTTTCCGGTGTGATTTTGAGATTCAATTTGAGAAAATGAATGTCATAAATGCGAACTTTCAGGACAAATTTTTCCCCTAGGTCATGAATTTTAATGGCTGCGATCGGCAGTGTCGATTGCTGACAAGTGTCAAGGGAACTGGAAAATGAATTTTCCAGACTCTGGCTGACATCATTCCATCCGTGAAAAGCATTCATTTAGTCTCCTATCCAAAGAAATTTTAGCTGCATAACTAGAGGCTAGATAGCAACGGTAAGGAATTTGTAAAGATTTAGTATTCCTTACAAAAGTTAACAAAAATCCTGAAAGTTATTCAACCCATCCCAAAATTTCTGCCACTTCTTCCGTCAGAGTGATGGGTTGGATTGGTTTGGAAATTACCCCAGCAACGCCCATTTCGGCAAATTTAGCCCGATCGCTCGACAACACCCTCGCGGTTAGCAGAATCACCGGAATCGATCGGGTGATGGGATCGGACTGGAGGCGATCGTACACGGCAATCCCATCCATTCCCGGCATTGATACATCCAGCAAAATCGCTGATGGTCGTTCTGTTTGGAGAATTTGTAAACATTCTTTTCCTGATGCGGCCACCAGCGTTTTCCATCCCCCTAGATCTTCTAGGCACGCCTGCACCAGTTCCCGGAGGTGTTCTTCATCGTCAACTACGAGAATTCGTCTGTCTATCATGAGATTTGAGATTTGGGATTTGGGATTTGGGATTGAGTGGAAATTAGGCATTTGGACG
>DPLL01000553.1 GCA_003542015.1 Microcoleaceae cyanobacterium UBA9251
CTAGATTTAATAGTCAAACAGCATTCTCTGACTGGGTTTGACTTTAAGTTGACACGAAGAAGGGCACGCTTGAGTGTCCCTACAATTAATTGGGTGATGGCTGGGAGCCTCTGCGAGTGCTACGATTATTTTGGGGTAGGGAAACGGCATTGCCGTGTCCTCTCTGTTGTGGTCGTTCCATTGCGATCGTCAGGAGTGCAACCGGAATTGATATAATTTAAGGAAATTTTATAATGGTTATTGATGAAATTAATCGATCGCCCGATCGCGCACAAGAAAATATCAAAAAGCTTTAAAATTAAAATTTCGAGAGTTCCCTCGTAGCGGTGAAGAAACTGCAACTGCTGGCTAGTAATGAGCATTGAAAAATATATTCGGCAAGCCCAAGTTTATTTGAAGCAAGGGAAGCTAACAGAGGCGATCGATTTTTGCAAAAGGGCGATCGAACTTCAGCCGTTTTCGCCCTCGGCTTACACGACTTTGGGCGAAATCCTAGAAGCTCAAGGCGATCCGACGGCGGCGAGAGATGCTTTTTTGCAAGCTTTGGAAATTTCGCCGCAGTTTTTTCTGGCTCATGCTTATTTGGGTCAATTATATAGCGAGTATTGGTGGCTGGATGAGGCGGTTTTTCACTACCGGAAAGCTCTGGATTTGAAATCAGACTGGCCGGAATTGCATTATAACTTGGGAAATGTTGTTCATAAACAGGGCAATTTGTTGGGGGCGATCGACTGTTATCGAAAGGCGATCGCTCTTAAACCCGATTATGTACTTGCTTTCTACAATCTGGCTGTGGTTTTAGATGAAAATAATCAGCTCGAAGCTGCAATTGATAACTACCGACAGGTAATTGCTCTCAAGCCTGATTATGTGGAAGCTTACAGTAATTTGGGCTGCACTTTGGTAAAGGACGATCGCATCCCAGAGGCGATGGAGGTTTACCAGGCTGGGCTCGCGATTAAATCTGATTGGGCGACGCTTTATAATAATTTGGCTCAGGTGTTGCTTGACAAAAGTCCCGAAAAGGCGATCGCGGCTTATCAAAGAGCGATCGAGTTAGAGCCGGATTTCGTTTTGGCTCATTACAATCTGGGGAAAGCGTGGCAAATACAGGGCGAACATTCTGCTGCTGTTGCTTGTTTCGATCGGGTTGTTGAGCTCCATCCTGACTATATTTCGGGCTATACAGACGGCGGCTTTTCTTTGATGGCTTTGGGCAAAATTGCGGAAGCACTGCCCTATTTGGCCAAAGCAATTGCCGTCAAGCCCGATTTTGTTGAGGCTTACTGTCGCTTAGCTGAGCAGCGACAAGTTGCTCAAGATGATGATGAGTTGTCAATGGCGATCGCTGCTTGTGGTAGATTTTTAAAGGCACTAACTGGAAGGAAGAAGGAAGAGGGAAGTTCGGCAACGGATTCTGTAACGGATTTAACGGATGTCAGGAAGTTCGGCAACGGATTCTGTAACGGATTTAACGGATTTAAACGGATTACCAATTCCCAATTCCCGATGCCCGATGCCCAATTCCCGATGCCCGATGCCCAATTACCAATTGCTGAAATTTGCGATAATTTAGCAGCAATTTACCTGCATTTAGGGAATGCTTTAACAGAGTATGGCGGCCACGAATCGGCGACAGCTTATTATCAAAAAGCTTTGCAAATTCAGCCTAAAAATACAGAGCTTTACTGGCGATTGGGCAATTCTTTGGTAAAGCAAAAGCGGTTAAATGCGGCAACTTTAGTTTACCACATGGCTTTGACAATTCAACCAGCTCTACCGCAAGTTTATTTTGACTTAGCAAAAGTGCTGGAAAAACAGGGCAGTTTGGAACGGGCCATCGATTATTATCAAAAGGTTTTAGAGTTGCAATTCCACGGGTATACACAACCGCAACTGTCGAAAAAAGGTAATTCTATTTCACTCGATTTAAGGGCGATAGAACTTCCCCAAGGTATTTATTTATCGACTTGGGATTGGCTGGTTAATGCTCAGTTGGATGCGGGAAATTATGTTGAGATAGTTTGGAAATATGATAGGGAAGCCAAACCAGAAAATACTTCCAATTCCCAATTACCAATTCCCAATTCCCAATTCCCAATTCCCAATTCCCAATTGGCAAATTCCGATTGTGGTGGTTTAACTTGTGGGCTGTGTTTGCAGCGAATTTCTAAGTGGTTTAATCCGGTGCATTTGGGTTGGGGAGTTTGCCGTTTATCCAATTCTAAGCCGCTACCTGTGGAGTCGCCAAAGACTTTCGCTGCTGCAATTCCCAATGGGCGAGTTTGGATTGTGCCGCAGGAAAATTATTGGCTGATTTGTAAGGCGATCGCTGTTATTACTCCTGATAACTATTTGTTGGCTGATGTGTCTAGAGATTATCCGGGGTTTTTACCGGTCTGTGAAAAGCATGATGTGAAAAAACATAGCGTTTTTGACTTAGAATCATTTCCACCTTTAAAGCAGATTGAAGGTAGGGTGGCGGTGCTTTCTGGTTTATCGGGAAATGTCTATTTTCACTGGATGGTTGATGTTTTGCCGAGAATTGAATTGCTGCGGCGAAGTGGTAGGGATTTTGCGGAGATTGATTGGTTTTTGGTGAATAGTTGCCAGCATCAATTTCAGCGGGAAAGTCTGAGAATTCTGGGGATTCCCGAAGATAAAGTCTTGGAGAGCGATCGCTATCCTCACCTTCAAGCAACAGAGTTAATTGTACCGTCTTTTGCTGGATATTTGGGCTGGCCTTCTGGATGGGCGATCGATTTTTTGAGGCGNNGATGTGGTTGAGGTATTGGAGGGCTTTGGCTTTGTTTCTATTTTACCTGAATCTATGTCTTTGGAGGAGCAAATTGCCTATTTTTATCATGCTGAGGTAATAGTTGCTGCCCACGGTAGCGGGTTGACAAATACGATTTTTTGTAATTCTGGAACTAAAATAATTGAGTTAATGTCACCTCATTATATCAGCCATTATTATTGGGGAAGTAGTCAATATTTGCAGTTGGAACATTACTTTTTAACTGGCGAGGCTTTTGAATGCTATCCTATTAGACAGTTGATGTATCAAAATTCGCTGACAGAGGATATTTTGGTGAACTTGAGTTCGCTAAAACGGATGGTTGAAGTGGTTGGTTTGAGTTAGTTAGCGTCTGGAGTAGTTGGAATTATGCCCTCGATTGAGAAGATGGAAAAAGCAGTGGTTGATTTGAGTCAGCAAGCAGAAGTTTATTTAGCTGAAGGTAGGTTAAATGAGGCGGTGGCTGCTTGTGAGTCAGCGCTGAAAATCGAGCCGAATTTGGCGACAGCTTGTCAGACGCTGGGAAAAGTGATGCAGCTTCGAGGTGAAATCGAGCCAGCTAAGCATTGGTATGAAGCGGCGATCGATCGCAATCCAAATTTACCGGAAGTTTACGCGAATCTTGGCAGTTTGTATTCTCATTCTAAACAGTGGGAAAAGGCGATCGCGGCTTGTGAAAAGGCAATTTCGCTCGCACCGAAATTTGCTGCTGCTTATCGCCTGTTGGCGAGAGTTTGGATGCAGTTGGAGAAGCCAGAAGCAGCCACAGAGTGTTGGTATCAAGCTTTTAAGATTGAGCCGAATTGGGCAACGGCTGACGAGCACGTCACTCTGGGAAATAGTCTTGTTGAAGAAGGCAAGTTCGATCGGGCGATCGAGTGTTATTCGCGGGCGATCGAGTTAAACCCGAATTTGGCAATAGCTTATCATAATTTGGGGGAAATGCTGCTCGGTGAAAAACGGTGGGAAGAGGCGATCGCAAATTATGAAAAAGCTATTGAAATCAATCCCAAGTTTTGTGAATCTTACCACAGTTTGGGTAAAACTTGGGCGGATAGAGGAGAATTAGATAAGGCGATCGCCTGTCAACGCAAAAGCCTCGAAATCAATCCAAATTATGCTCGTGCTTGCCTGAGTTTGGGCAATGTTTTGGTGCAAAAGGGCGAGTTTGATGCAGCAATTAACTGTTACCATCAGGCTATTAACATTAACGGCAATTCCGCTTGGGCGCATAATTATTTAGGGGAAGCTTTTGCTCAACAATCTCGGTGGCAAGAATCTGTGATTTGCTACCGCAAAGCGATAGAATTAAATCCAAATCTTCCTTGGTTTTACCTCAATTTGGGAATTGCCTTAACTTGCGAAAAATCCTGGGATGAAGCTGTTGCTGCTTACCTGCGTGCGATTCAGCTTGAGCCGAATTTGACGGGAATTAATCAGAGGTTGGGATATGTTTTGCGTCAGCGCAGCGCATCTGGTTTAGATAGCACAATTATTAGTTATTGTCAAGATATTGAGATGCTTGCTAGCGGCAAAATTTACCACAAATTGCTGGGAATTGAGTTAGATGGAGCGGAGTTTTATATAAATTTAGGAAATAGTTTAGCGAAACAGAAGCAGTTGGAAGGTGCGATCGTCTTTTATAGCATGGCGCTGCAAATTGAGCCAAATGCTGCGGAAGTTGTCGCCAAACTCGATGAAGTTTCGGCGAAAAAACAGGAGTTATACGCACAAATTGCCACTTACCGTCACCAAATTGAAATTGCTCCGAATGTTTCTCAAGCGTACAACGATTTAGGAAATATTTTACCGCAATTAGGCGAATTAGACGAAGCAATTGCCTGTCACCAAAAAGCGAGCAAATTGAGAGGTTGGGTTGAATGTGCGGCGAAAAATTATCAATTTACGCAAGATTGGTTTACCCACAATATCCCTATTTGGAAACGGCATTTGCAGCAGTTTGTAGGAATGCCAGAATTTCAAGTTGTGGAAATCGGCAGTTTTCAAGGAATGTCGGCTTGTTGGCTGTTGGATAATATTTTAACTCACCCCACAGCAAAAATTACTTGTATTGATTTGTATTTCCAAGAACATTTTAAGGGCAATATTGCGAAAACTGGGGTAGCAGATCAAGTAATTGAATTAGAAGGCTATTCTCAAGATTTATTAGTTAATTTGACTTCGGAATATTACGATCTTGCTTACGTTGACGGCTGTCACAAACCCACCAGTGCTCTGCAAGATGCGATT
Organism: Microcoleaceae cyanobacterium UBA9251; assembly: GCA_003542015.1. GTDB lineage: Bacteria > Cyanobacteriota > Cyanobacteriia > Cyanobacteriales > Microcoleaceae > Microcoleus. The sequence goes on from DPLL01000553.1 coordinate 5,048, forward strand.
TTATCTTGGAGGTTGGTGAAAGTTGGCGGATTGATGATTTTTGACGATTATGAATTTACCTTTCCCGACAGCCCGGAGCAAGATACTAAAATCGGCATCAATGTCTTCTTGGAGATGTTTGCAAGTCAGTTAGAAGTTGTTCATAAAGGCTATCAACTGATTGTCAAAAAAACAGGTAATCAAAACTTGGGCGAAGAGAAAGCTCTACTTTCTCAAGGTTGGGAAAAGTTGGGGGATATTGCGGCAAATACGGGTTATTTGGATGAGGCGATCGCCCGCTATCAAACAGCCATTAAAATTAAGTCTGGCAATTACTTAACTTACCATAAGTTGGGTAAAAGTTTACAAAAAAAAGAACTGTTTGACGAAGCTATTATCGCTTACAAACAGGCTAGTCAATTGAATCCAAATTTTAGTTGGGCTTACCACTTTTTGGGGGAAGCTTTGCAAGCAATCAACGAAAATAGTGAAGCTGCGATTGCTTACCGCAAAGCGATTGCATTAAATCCCGATTTTTGTTGGAGTTATAGCAATTTAGGCGATGTGTTGATGGAGCTTGTTGAGTGGGAGGAAGCTGTTGTTGCTTACCGCAAAGCTATTGAATTAAATCCCGATTTTTGTTGGAGTTATAGCAATTTAGGCGATGTGTTGATGGAGCTTGTTGAGTTGGAGGAAGCTGCTGTTGCTTATCGCAAATTAATTGAACTGAATCCCGATTTTTGTTGGTCTTATGACAAGTTGGGTAAGGCTTTGATTGCATTGGAAAAGTGGGGAGAAGCGGCGGCTGCTTACCGCAAAGCTATTGAATTAAATCCCGATGATTGTTGGCTGTACAATAGTTTGGGCGAAGTTCTGGAATCCCAAGAAAATTGGCCAGAAGCAGCAGTTGCTTTTCGCGGTGCGGTTGATTTGTCGCCGGATACTATTTGGCTGTACAAAAAGTTGGGTGATGCACTGCGAAAACAAGGCGAATTAGAAAGGGCGATCGCAATTTATGAAAAAGGCATAAATCTGGAGCCAAAATCCTGTTGGTGTTACGAAGGATTGGGTTTGAGTTTAATTGCAAAACAGCAGTGGGAACCGGCAATAACTAATTTAATTCAAGCACTGCAAATTAAACCAGATTTGTTTGGAATTTACTATCATATAGCTTATGCTCTGGAACAAAAAGGAGAAGTGGATGAAGCCGATGTCATAAAATTTGGTGATGAAATGTTGCCGTTAAGTGTGATCAAAAAATACTGTAAATTTACAGAGGATTTGGCAATTACAGCAGAGTCATATCCGACCATTACTTGCATTGAAATCTATCCTGCAAGTCAAATCAATTTATCTGATTCCAAAACAATTGATACCAACAGCAGATGTTGGGAAGATGAAATTTTTTACATAAAAAAAGCTTTTGTTGCCGTATTACCAAACGGACGAGCTTGGGCTGATATTGCTACTATCGTCGCCATTACTTCAAACAATAAGCTTGTTACCGATATTTCAATGGGTTGTCCTGAGTTGGTAATCACTTCCGACAAATTGCATCCCGCCGAACACATTGAGGGAAATGTAGCTTTTTTATCCGCTCGCTGGGGTGGAGCAGCTTATTTTCATTGGATGTTTGATGTAATTACGCGGTTCGAGCTTTTGCAGCGGAGCGGATTGATAAAAACTATAGATAAGTTTGTTGTCAATACCTGCGATTCGAGTTACGAAAAAGAAACTTTAAATACTTTAGGAATTCCTCAAGATAAAATTTTAGAAAGTCGCTACCAGCCACACATCACAGCGGATAAATTAATAGTTCCGTCAATTTGCAATGGTGCTGCGGGAACCTCAAAATGGAAGTGCGAATATTTGAAACGAATGTTTTTAAATGAAAAGCAGTCGCTAAAAACAGATTATTCAGAACGAATTTATATCAGCAGAGAAAAAGCATCCTATCGGCGAATTGTCAACGAGAAAGATGTCATCGGCTGTTTAGAAAAGTTTGGGTTTCGTACAGTCAAACTGGAAACGATGTCGGTAGCTGAACAAGCATTATGTCTGGCGGCGGCTAAGGTAGTTGTGGCACCTCACGGAGCGGGATTGACTAATCTAGTGTTTTGTAATCCGGGAACTAAAGTAATTGAGATTTTTGCTCCGATTTATGTTCCAATTTGCTTTTGGACGATCAGTAATTTGTGTGATTTGGAACATTACTATTTGATTGCTGAATTGTTGGATGACCAAACTCAAAAATATCCGGGTCATAAAGATATGCGGGTGGATTTGAAATCGCTGGAGAAGTTAATGAATCTTGCAGGAGTTTTGCATGAATAATGATGATTACCACAGTTTAGGGAATTCCCTGCAAGAAAGTGGGAGATTTGATGAGGCTGTGATTGCGTACCAAAATGCGATCGCCCAAAATCCCAATTTTTCTTGGTCATATCACGGTTTGGGCGATGTTTTGCAGAAACTCGAACAGTGGGAAGAAGCTGTCGCCGCCTACAGAAAAGCTGTTGAGTTAAATCCCAATTTTTCTTGGTCTTATCATAATTTGGGCGATGTTTTGCTCAAGCTAGAACAATGGGAGGAAGCTGCTGTTGCTTACCGCTGCGAGATTGAATTAAATCCAGATTTTTGTTGGTCTTTTTGCAATTTAGGCGATGCTTTGACTAAGCTAAAACAGTGGAATGAAGCGATTAATGCCTATTTCAAAGCTATTCTAATTGACAGAGATTTGCCGGGAATATATGAGAAATTGGGCTACGTTCTCCGACAAACAGAGTCTGATTTGAATTCTGTGTTTCAACAATGTCAATTGCAAATTACACCGGAAAATCGCGAGTTTTATTTGGGTTTAGGGAGGAGTTTAGCACAGGGCGATCGCCTGGAAAGCGCAATTATTTTTTTTAAATTGCTCTTGACAAATGAGCCAAGTTGTGATATAGCATCAGCGCAATTAGGGGAGTTTTTGCAGGAACAAGAAAAGTGCGTTAGCGCTTTAGCCTCATCTCGCGAGTGTGTCGCCCAAAAACCAGATGATTGCTGGTCTTATTACAATTTAGGTGCTGTTTTAAGCCATCAAAAAAAGTGGGATGAAGCGGCGACTTCGTTCTTGAAAGCAATAGCAATAAATCCCGATTTCTACTGGTGGTTTTACTACAATTTGTGGGAAGTTTTGGTTAAGCAAAATAAGCTGGAGGAAGTCGCGACTTTGTATCGCAAAGTTGTGGAAGCTCAACCGGAGGCTTTTTGGCCTTATTTGAATTTGGGGGAAGCTTTGACTAGACAAGGCAAAATTGCAGAGGCGATTTGCTGCTATCAAACTGTCAGTTATCAGCAAACTTTGGGAGCTATTCTAAGTAAGAACACAGCCAAGATGCCTGTGCTACAAGATATAGTCAAAGTTCCCAATTTTATCATCATTGGTTCCCAGCGCTGCGGCACAACTTCTCTGTACACTTATTTAGCTCAACACCCGCAAATTTTGACTCCGATTAAAAAGGAGATGGATTTTTTCTCGTGGCATTTTCACAGAGGGATTGATTGGTATTTGGCTCATTTTCCGCCCATGCCAGCCGGGGAGCAATTTTTGACCGGTGAAGCAAGTCCGAGCTATTTTGACTCTCTGGAAGCACCGGAACGGCTCTACAGCGCGTTTCCAGAGGCTAAGCTGATTGTACTTTTGCGAAATCCGGTCGATCGGGCTATTTCTCAATTCTACCGCTTGACTGACTTAAATTGGGAAGTGCGATCGTTCGATCGAGCAATTAGCGATGAGATTGAACGATTGAATCAAAATCCAGCATACATTATTGGCGAGGAACCGGGCAATTATTTAGCTCGCGGTAGGTATATAGAATTTATGAAAAACTGGCTGGCTTTTTTTCCGAAAGAACAGTTGTTAATTTTGAAAAGCGAAGATTTTTATGCAGGTGCGGCGGCGACTGTCAAACAAGTTTTAGAATTTTTAGATTTGCCAGAATATCAATTACCTGAATATCAAAATGCTAATCCCGGTTCTTATCAGCCTATCAGCGATTCGGTGCGTTGCTGGTTGAGGGATTATTTCACACCTTACAATAAAGAATTAGAACAGTATTTAGGGCGAAAACTTGATTGGTAATTGGGCGTTGGGCATTGGGTAAGTAGAATAACCTAAAATAAACCCCGCGTCCCCTTGACAAGTCATACTCATTATGAGTAGGATTAGGTAGGAAGTGAATTTAACAAGACTGATACACTCCGACTAAAGAAACCGGGTTTTTTCCCAATCTGCGGGCTGGAACTAAGTATTTTCGTCAAAAACCCGGTTTCTNNGATTCAAAATCATGCTGCCGAACAAAGAAGGTCAAAGAGTACCCAATGTCACCTTTCGCACCCGCAAAGATAACGAGTGGGTTGATGTCACCACCGTTGATTTGTTTGCAGGTAAAACCGTAGTAGTGTTCTCGCTACCTGGAGCATTTACTCCCACTTGTTCGTCAACGCACCTCCCCGGTTACAACGAATTAGCGAAAGTTTTCAAAGCAAATGGTGTAGATGAAATCGTTTGTATTTCCGTCAATGATACTTTTGTGATGAACGAATGGGCAAAAGACCAAGAAGCCGAAAATGTGACATTAATTCCCGACGGTAACGGCGAATTTACTGAAGGTATGGGAATGCTTGTAGACAAAACTGATTTAGGTTTTGGCAAGCGTTCTTGGCGCTATTCTATGTTAGTTAAAAATGGCTTAGTTGAAAAAATGTTTATTGAGCCGGAGGAACCGGGAGATCCTTTCAAGGTGTCTGATGCTGAGACGATGCTCCACTACATTAACTCGGCTGCGGCCAAGCCCAAAGTTGTTTCTTTGTTCACTAAAGTCGGCTGTCCTTTCTGCGCCCGCGCTAAGGCTTTGTTGAAAGAAAAGGGTTTGGATTATGAAGAAATAGTTTTGGGCCAAGATGTCACAACTCGATCGCTCCGGGCCGTAACTGGAGCAACNNTTCCCTAGGAAGGGAAGGGGGAGGAAGAAGTCTTGCCCCTTTCTGGGGAGGTTTGGGCTCAAAAGTTCGATCGCCAAACAGCAGCAGGAAGATCGATCGGGCGATCGATCCATTATCGTGCAACAATTAATTTTGAAGTAAGATAAAAAAATCAGACATGGGAGTGACCGATCGTGGATTTAAGTCTCGTAGCGTCAAATATCTTAAATCCACCCGTATTAGCTTTTTTTATGGGACTGCTGGCAGTTTTTCTCAAATCTGATTTAGAAATTCCAGCACCAATCCCCAAACTGTTTTCGCTGTACCTACTGTTTGCGATCGGATTTAAAGGCGGCGTCGAACTGTCAAAAAGCGGCTTCAACCAGCAAGTCGCATTGACAATTCTGGCAGCGATGTTGATGTCAGCACTTGTACCAGTCTATACTTTCTTTATACTGAGAATCAAACTAGACTCCTACAATGCAGCGGCGATCGCAGCCACCTACGGTTCCATCAGTGCGGTAACATTTATCACCGCAACAGCCTTGCTCAAACAACTGGGAATCGACTTTGACGGCTACATGGTAGCAGCCCTAGCATTAATGGAATCCCCAGCAATTATCGTCGGTCTAATTCTTGTCAGTGTATTCGGTGGCGGGGAAGAAGGAAAACGCGATATAGTTTGGTCAGAAGTGCTGCAAGAATCATTCCTAAACAGTTCAGTATTTCTGCTGATTGGCAGCCTAATTATGGGCATACTAACAGGAGAACACGGTTGGGAAGTGCTCAGCCCTTTTACTCAAGATTTGTTTTACGGCGTTCTGACTTTTTTCTTGTTGGATATGGGACTGGTTGCAGCCAGCAGAATTAAAGATTTGCAAGAAGCAGGAGTTTTTCTGATCGGTTTTGCAATCCTAATTCCCATAGTTAACGCCGGGGTTGGTTTGGTAATAGCGAAATTAATCGGAATGCCACAGGGCGATTCTCTGCTGTTTGCCGTATTGTGCGCGAGTGCTTCTTACATAGCAGTGCCCGCAGCCATGCGCCTAACTGTTCCCGAAGCTAACCCAAGTCTTTACATTTCAACTGCCTTAGCAGTGACGTTTCCGTTTAACATCATTGTAGGCATTCCCATGTATCTATACGCAATCAATATGTTTTGGAGGTGAGATGATGGATTCAGTCAAAAGGATAGAAATCATAGCCCACTCCGTGGAGCTAGGCAAGATTTTAGATGGTTTAGACAAAGCTGGCGTCCCCAATTATTCGGTGATTCATGATGTCGCTGGAAAAAGTACCAGGGATCACGTTTCCCGCGATTCATCTATGACGACGCTGGATAATATTTATGTGATTGCTTTTTGCGATCCCGATCAAGTATCAGCAGTTGCAGAAAACATTAGACCAGTTCTCAATAAGTTTGGTGGGTCCTGTTTTATTTCCGATGCGGTGGAATTGCTAATTACTAGGTGTGTTGGGTAGTCATTAGTCATTAGTTATTAGTCATTAGTCATTAGTCATTAGTCATTAGTCATTAGTCATTAGTCATTAGTCATTGGTTATTAGTCATTAGTCATTAGTCATTGGTTATTAGTCATTAGTCATTAGTCATTAGTCATTAGTCATTGGTTATTGGTTATTGGTTATTGGTTATTGGTTATTGGTTA
>DPLL01000525.1 GCA_003542015.1 Microcoleaceae cyanobacterium UBA9251
GCTACTACCTTAACAAGCCCAAAATAACATTGACGAAGCGAACACTTCGACTACGCTCAGTGCATCGCTTTACCCCGCAAGGGAGGCCCAACAAAGGCAACCATTATGCGTACAGGATTGTGAAGCTTGAAATGGTAATTGTCCCATTGAAAGTACATTACAAAAGTACACTCCCGTCAAACAATCCCAAGGCGGTAATGGAAAAAAGATTCACGGTGGTTAAAACCACCCGCGTCGTTTCCCTCTCAGATCTAAAGACTCTGAGTTTCCCACTTACCGAGCTTTTTTATGAATCCTGAAATTTTCAATGCAGCCTTTTTGTCCTTTTCCCTAATTCTCGTGGGTATAGGTGGAGGCTTCCTCCTGCTCAAACTACAAGGCGGCGAAGAATAAATTTTTCACATATATCATAGCTGAAGGCAAAATTTTTCTGGCCTTCAGCATCAGTGCCTTCTGCCTTCGATCTCAACCTCGAAATGAGAGAGCTTCAGGTTTTTGTTAAGTTTTTATACAAAACTGAGAGAAACCTGATATCATCTTATAGAAAGTTTAAGATTCATAATTAATCCCTAGATGACTTTATTGATTGTAGGTGCCACCGGCACTCTCGGCCGCCAAATAGCCCGCCGCGCCCTAGACGAGGGCTATCAGGTGCGCTGTTTAGTCAGGAGTTACAGAAAAGCGGCCTTTTTGAAAGAATGGGGCGCCGAACTCGTACCAGGGAACCTATGCCAGCCAGACAGCCTGCCTCCTGCACTAGAAGGCGTCACGGCGATTATCGATGCAGCAACAGCCAGCGCAGCCGATTCTGTGGGCATCAAAAGAGTAGACTGGGACGGAAAAGTATCGCTGATTCAAGCAGCAGTAGCAGCCGGCATCAAGCGTTACGTATTCATTTCTTTTCTCGACGCCGAGAAATATCCCCAAGTGCCCCTGTTGGAAATCAAGCGCTGTACCGAGCTGTTTTTAGCAGAATCCGGTCTCGACTACACAATCTTGAGACCTTGTGGGTTTTTGCAAGGACTGCTGAGCCTTTATGCAATGCCGATTTTAGACAATCAGGGAGTCTGGCTGCCCAAGAAGCCCTCGGCCCTGGCCTACATGAACACTCAGGATATTGCTAAGTTTGCCGTCCGAACCCTTTCCGTTCCCGAAACCGAGAAAAAAACTTTCCCGGTAGTGGGTAATCGCGCTTGGGATGCTGACGAAATCGTTCGCTTGTGCGAGCGACTGTCTGGGAAGCAAGCCAAAATCACGCGCACCCCAGATGCCTTGTTGCGGGCTACTCGCGAATTTGCTAAGTTCTTTCAGTGGAGTTGGAACGTAGCTGACCGATTGGCTTTTTCAGAAGTTTTGGCCGCCGGAAAACCCTTGAAAGCTCCGATGGATGACGTTTACAGTGTCTTCGGATTAGACCCCAAAGAAACTACTACTTTGGAATCTTATCTCGAAGAATACTTTGGTCTGATTATGAAGAAGCTCAAAGAAATAGAGTACGAGCAGCTTAAAACTAAAAAACGGAGTAAACAAAAAATGCCTTTTACATTTTAAAGTGCCGAAAGCTGGGATTATATACAACGACGTTAAACCTATAGCTTGTCGCGTCGCTGAGGAGCTGAAAGACAAGCTGACTGCCCGCGGCTGGGATGTCTGCGCGGTTTCCGGTTCCGGAGGAATTTTGGGCTATTCTAGTCCCGATCGCCCCATGTGCCACACTCCGATCGACCAACTCGTCCCCCCTGGTTTTGACAGCGACATGGAGTTTGCAGTGGTGTTAGGAGGCGACGGCACGGTGCTGTCTGCGTTTCGCCAAGTCGCTCCCATTGGAGTGCCACTGCTGACTGTGAATACCGGTCACATGGGCTTTTTGACAGAGACTTACCTGAACTTGCTCCCACAAGCTTTGGAAAAGGCGATCGCCGGAGACTACGAAATAGAAGAAAGGTCAATGCTAGCAGTGCGACTGTTTCGGGACAACGACTGCCTCTGGGAAGCGCTGTGTTTGAATGAAATGGTGCTGCATCGGGAACCCCTGACTTGTATGTGCCATTTTGAAGTGGCGATCGGCCAGCACGCTGCTGTTGACATTGCCGCAGATGGAGTAATTATCTCGACTCCGACTGGATCGACAGCTTACGCGCTGTCGGCTGGCGGCCCTGTAATTATTCCGGGAGTGCCAGTGTTGCAGTTAGTGCCTCTTTGCCCCCATTCTATGGCTTCGCGGGCCTTGGTGTTTTCCAACACCGAGCCGGTGAAGATTTTGCCCGCGAGTCCGAACCGTCTGGTAATGGTGGTAGACGGGAACGGCGGATGTTATGTTCGGCCGGAGGATTGGGTGCAAGTAGAACGAGCTCCCTACCGGGCGCGCTTCGTGAGGGTGCAACCTCCTGAGTTTTTCCACGTTTTGCGGGAAAAATTGGGCTGGGGGCTGCCTCATGTTGCTAAACCTAGTTCCGTTGAGTTGCCTTGATAGTTGTTGACGATGCGGAGATTCTCGGCTCAACCAGATGGAAAAAGCATTCTTGTTCAACGTGTCGAATTTAAGTCCTTAACCGCTATTTAGTAATGCGAATCGAATCTTGAATTTGCTGAACTTGCTTTTCAGTATCACTGTCTGAGTAAAGGGTTTGTAGCATAATTGTTTCTTTTTTCCCTGTGGCAACATAGGTGACAATGCCTGCGGGAAACCCGTCGTCATACGATTCATACAAGCGCACTGCTTTTTTACCGTTAATGGTTAGACGTTCGGTCTTAATCGTCGTCTTAGGAATTTCTCTGGAACTCGGTTTCATAGCGGTTTCCAGGTTTTCCTCACTGATGGTTGCAAGCACGCGAATCAAACCCTTGGGGGCAAATCCACCGCCTCTATCGGGGAACTTTTTGTTGTGTAAATGAAGGCTATTCGCACTTGCGCCCCTGGGATTTTCGAGCCAATTTCGGGGTGCTTTGAAGGTCAAATTGCCGATCGCGTGGGTTTTGAGCTGTGATTCTTGGGTTTGGGCTTGGGCGAGTAGGGTAGTGTGGTCTACGAATAGGGTGGGTGTGGCGATCGCGATCGTACTGGCGAGGATAGTCAGGAATTTCTTCATTGGCGATTATGTCCGATTAATAGTTTTGGTCAATCTCATTCAAAAATTCCAAAATATTAGTGGAAGGAACAGCCGCAAAGTAAGGCAGTTGACCTTTCTCCTCAAATGAGCCTGGTTCAAATAGTTGTTGAGTAACAATTCCTACAACCATACCCATGTCATTAATAACTGGTCCACCACTATTACCAGGTGATGTTCTTGCGGAAAATAGAAAGTAGTCGTGATTCCAATAGTTAGTTAAAAAGCAATTAATTTCCCCTTTGTGAACAAGTTGATAGCGAGCGTTAGCAGTAGGAACAGGGGGATAGCCAACAGTTACAATATCATCGAGTATTTTAGGATCGGGGAAGAGATGAAATGAAGGTAGATTCACAAATGAATTTAGTACGATTACTGCTAAATCATTTTTATCTGAAAGAATAATCACTTTATGTGTTTCAATTTGACCATCCTTGTGATGTACTTCTAATCCATTCTGATACTTAGCGACATGCTCGTTAGTAATTACAATACTCCTTTTTTCACCCTCAGACGTTTGACAATTAAAAAGAAATCCTGTTCCCATGCTAAGATCACCACTATTCGTTGTAACAACTATCTTAAACACAGAATTTTGATAGTTTTGCACTATATAACTAAAACCGAAGATTACATTCTTGAGCAAACCTCTTGAGCATAAGAATTGTGTAATTCCTTCATTGAGACTATAAGGCATATTATGTCCGAAGCCTAACAACTGTTGCTCAAACAAAATAAATTTCTGGCAGAGTCGTTTTAGAATAATTTCTACTATTGAGACGGGAATACCTTTTTGATTTTCTAAACTACTCTCATAAAATATAAAATCATTCAGCGATAGATATCCCAGAGCAATAGAGATCCCGTGATTTGAATTACCAGGTGATGAAAGTGGATTGTTTTTGCATTTAGTAACAATATCTTTGAATAGCTCAGCATCTGTTGATTTAGAGGTAAAAAAAGCAATAATTTTATCAACTAACTCTTCTTGGCCGGAAATTAGATAATGCCATTTCATAGTATTCTGAACTACCAAGTATATTGCTGCACAACGATTTAGTTCAACTGCGCGCGTTAGCGAAGCCCTCGAAGAGGATCGCCTCTCAACAAAGCTAACAATCTTAAATTCGCGTCAGTTGCAACGACTAGATTTATTGGCGCACTCATAAACCGACGCTCACGGTCAGCCGCGTATGCGATGCAGGCTTTTAAATCTTCCTGCGTTAGATCGGGAAAATCTTCAAGTATCTCTGCTTCTGTCATATCAGAAGCTAGGTACTCCAGCACTTCATAAACAGTAATCCGCAAACCTCGCACACAAGGCTTACCACTGCGTTTATTTGGTTCAATCGTGATGTAATCTCGGTAGTTCATAGTTGACATTATTAAATTTAGGTAATTCTACTGAAGTTGTTTTCTTACTCTGTATAATACCCCATAAATGAAATTTTATGACGATTGATTGCCATTTTGCCCCTAATGATACCAACTGCCCCAAACCAAACAACGAAAGTATAAAAATCTTTACATTCTCTTGAGTTTCTTGCGAAGGTAATAAACAACAACTTGACAAAATGGCTGGAGAACCTCTCCATTTTCACCATTCCATTCACGCAAGGCTTTTTCCATACCTGCTTTAGTCGGATTTTTTCCCATGAATACCTGTTGAAAAGCATCTAGCACTGCTTTACGATTACTAACTAAACGGTTTTCATTTAAGTTGAGAACATCGTTAATTTCTTGATTAAATTGTGGATCATCTGATTCTATTTGTCCATCTCTTAAAAATCGCAGTTTACTCTCAACATCATCAAATCGGTTAGCAGGATTGTAAAGGAGATCGCGATTTCCTTTTTTAGTATCACAATGCTGTCTTTCTGGTTCTTGTCCTTCACCTCCTAAACAAGCTCCCAGAAGGTTATTATAGTCTAGCTGTTGGTGGGGATATCTATCTTGACATTGCCAATGCTCAATTTTCATCTTTTTTGACTCTGCTTTAATTCGTTGCATACAATAACAACAAATTCCTTTTTGTTCACCAACAAGTGTATCCCGTAAATCCTGTTTCTGAGGATAATTATCGTAATCAGAATTGGTATTGGCTCGATGTTGTGTTAAAGATTTTGGTTCAGATTTTTTTTGAATATTTCTCATTTTTCACCTTCCAGAAACTTAATCAAGGTTTTAGCACGAGTAATTTCGGGAGCTAGTTCACCTAATCTTTTAATATCGGGATTCATTTCTATTTCTCGATATGCAGCTTGAAAGTCTTCAAGATCAATTAGTTTGAAAAGTTGGTGCAGGCTATCGGCTGTTTCTCGGTTACGTTCTGAGACTCCCATCAATTCATCTAAGACTTGATTGGCATCAAGCCCTAATGCACTTGGTGGAGTTATAGTAACTGCATGAGGTTTGAGAACGCGAATACATTCGGCTTCGACTTCACTAATAATAATCGGAGAATGGGTCGTACATATAAACTGGATTAAGGGAAAGGTGGATTTTAAATCCTTAATTACTCGTCTTTGCCATTTTGGATGTAAATGCACGTCAATTTCATCAATCATTACTAAGCCTGATGTTTGCTGCAAAATTTGAGGTAATTTTTTATTATCTGTATCTAATTCTTCAGTTAAAAATGACGCATTTTGGGTGACAATTTTGATTGCTAAGTCGGCAATCAATGCCACCATCATTTTTTGTCCTGCACTCAGGTTACTAAAGGGTTGGGGTTCACCATCAATCGCTACCACAATTTCTCCGCGATCGCCATCAAACCATAGATCCTCAGCGTCGGGGATACAGCGCAAAATGGCAAACTTTACTACGTTGTATCCCGAACGCATTTGTCCCTGACGATTGACTGAGGCGATTGCTTCTTTTTGAAACCAAGTATGTAAATCGGTAATTCTAATGCGTTCTTCAAAGCAGTCATAAAAGGCATCCCAACGACGAGACGGCAGAGTGTTAGTTAAAGCTTTGGGGTCACGTTGGTTGGAAGGTAGCCAAGATCGTCCTGCGCCGTAGTAGGCCATAACAGGTAGCCAAATTTTTGCACCTGATTCGACTTGTTGAAATAAAGTAGAGATAATCTTTAAGGCTTGTTTTGCTTCGGTGTTGGATGTACGAGAGCCGTTAGTTTTAATTTGTCTAAGCCATGTAACGGGTCGATCGTTGATTGTGCCAATCGCTGTAATTTGGGTTGGTTTGCGTTCAATAAATTGGGTAACGGTATCGGTGGCGATCGCTTCTAAGCGGATTTCTGAGGGGAGAATGTTGCGACGACTATTGTTAAGGGTAGTGTCAGGGGAGTTGACTAGCCAAACGCCCGCAGCGATCGCTAGAGCATCGAGAATAGTGGTTTTTCCCGTACCATTGTCGCCTACTAGCAAGGTAAATTGGGGATGCAGGTTAAGGGTATAGTCTGAGAATTTTTTGAAGTTTTTAATCTCTAGTCGGTCAATTCTCATGGCGATGCCTCACTGGTTGTTATATTTCTTTTGATGCGATCGCCTGAACAACTGCTCCAATGCCAGTATGATAAATACCTTCTATTATATCACGCTCAAGCTCAATTAGATGCTGAAACTTTAAGCCAGCTAACTCAAGGCTTAAAGATTCTTTAGATTGCATCACATCTACGGAATTTCCCCCGCCAGTACCATGCTTCAACTGATCGGGTGTATAAGCCTCAATCAGAAAAACACCGTTTCGTTTTAACCCTGCTGCAACTTTTTTATGAAGTTGTTTTCTTACTGAAGAAGGCAATGGACAAAATATAGATACAATTCCATCCCATTGATTTTCGCCTAAATCATAATCTGCTAAATCAGCTTGAATAAACTCAATAACAACCCCATGCTCTTCTGCTAACTTTCTGGCTTTATTCAAACCAACTAGAGAAGCATCTACAGCAGTTACAGAGTAACCCTGTTTCGCCAGAAAAACAGCATTCCGCCCTTCTCCTTCCGCCAAGCTTAGAACTTTACCTTTTGGAATACTGCTGACGTTCCCTTCCAAAAATTTGTTCGGGTTTTTGCCATATACGTACTCTTCTGCACTGTATCTTTCATCCCACATCTGTTTTCTCCACTTGTTATCGTTGGCATATTTAATGCTAAATAAATATAACCATATTATACGGAATTATACGGAAAATTTCTTGATCATACCCATAAATGAAATTTTTCATCTCCAAGGGAATTGTTAGACGGCTTTTTCCTAAGCTGCTTGCAGAATATAGAACGTATAACCATAGGAGTCGCTGAATTTTTCAAACAGTCTCATCTCTTCTTCAGTTTCACGAATAACTGATTGAGTAATTGGGGTGATTTCGATCTGCTGCATCCGCTCACGGAGCGGTTCATAATAATTGACCCACCAAACCTGACTCGGCAGCCGATGCGTAGAAATTACGCTAAAGCCAGACCGATTAGCCCGATCGATATTCTCAGCCTCTGTACCCATCATAGGATAGGCGTTTTGCCAATACGCGATCGCAATAACGAGCAAAAATTCTGATGGCAAATACATTACCACTTCTTTTTTAGTTGCTGCTTTTGCACCAAAAGCTGTTCAAAAATTTGCAGAAGATCCGTAAGAAAAGTTGAGTGAAATTGATAATTAAAGCAGCCGACGAGCTGGTAAAATCTGTTTTTACCACAGCTCAAAATTCTGTATATTTGAGTTATCATTTCTCTCAACGATCGCCCTTCTTTGCTGCGTCAGTTCGCTTTATTCTTCTACCCGATAGCCCAGTTCCGCCAAACGAGTGCGCGACTGCCGCCATTTCGGCTGCACCTTGACAAATAACTCCAAATATACCTTACCCTCAATTAACTTTTGAATCTGTTCGCGGGCCGCACTGCCGATCGCCTTCAGCATACTCCCGCCTTTACCAATTAAAATGCCTTTTTGGGAATCGCGTTCGACGTGAATTGCAGCGAGAATTCGGGTGATTTTCGGTTCTTCTTCGATCATGTCGATCACAATTGCCACTGAATGTGGCACTTCTTCCCGCGTCACCAGCAAAATCTGTTCCCGAATCAATTCCCCCATAATAAAACGTTCCGGCTGGTCAGTCACCAAATCGGGCGGATAATAATAAGGGCCTTCTTCTAAATTTTCCACTAACAACTGTTGCAGCGACTCGACTCCCTCCCCGGTGAGAGCCGAAAATTTGACAACGGGCCACTGAGGATTGACAATTTGCTCGTAAGTGCGATCGATCAACACACAATCCGACGGTTGTTCGTCTAACTTATTCACTCCCAAAATCACCGGAACTTCGGTATTGCTGAGCAAATCCACAATATATCGATCGCCCCCTCCCGATTCTACCGAGCCATCCACCACAAATAGAATCACATCTACAGATTTAATCGCTATTTGAGCATTTTGCAGCAAAACCTTCCCCAATTGGTGGTGCGGCTTATGAATTCCCGGAGTATCCACAAAAATAATTTGTGCCTCCGGCGTCGTCAAAATGCCCCGCAATCTGTTGCGAGTCGTCTGCGCCACCGGCGAAGTAATCGCAATTTTCTGCCCCACCAACCGATTCATCAGCGTTGATTTGCCGACATTCGGGCGTCCCACAATACCCACAAAGCCGGATTTGTAACCCGCAGGAGCCGCGGGAACACTCATAATTTCTGATACGTCTATGACTTTGCTGTCTTCCACTAAAATCACCAATTTTCAAGCCCTTTCTCCATCTATTGTCGCCTGAAAATACTCAGAAGTCATTAGTCAGTAGTCAGTAGTCATTAGTTAGTATGCAGATTCATACCCGATACCCGATGCCCGATGCCCCATACTTCAGAAGTCATTAGTCAGTAGTCAGTAGTCATTAGTTAGTAGGCAGATTCATACCC
>DPLL01000509.1:0-17555 GCA_003542015.1 Microcoleaceae cyanobacterium UBA9251
AAATCTAAAAGACGTGCTGTAAATTGGTTTTAGATCTGCTGTAAATTTGTTTTAGATCTCAAGTCAATCTAAAATCTAAAATCTAAAATCTAAAATCTAAAATCTAAAATCGGATGACAGAACCTGTAATTTCACTAAAAAATGTTTCCAAATGCTTTAAGCGGTACGATCGTCCAGGAGACCGCTTAAAGGAAATGATTTATCCCAGCAAAAAACTTGCTGACGAATTTTGGGCTCTACAAGACATCAACCTGGAAATTTATCAGGGACAAACTCTGGGAATTGTCGGCCGCAACGGTTCGGGAAAAAGCACTCTCCTGCAAATAATTGTGGGGACGCTAACACCTACCGCAGGAAGCGTCGAGGTGAAAGGGCGAGTCTCGGCTTTGTTGGAACTCGGAAGCGGTTTTAACCCGGAATTCACCGGGCGGCAAAATGTGTTTTTTAACGCTCAAATACTGGGATTCAATCAAAAAGAAACCGCCGAAAAATTTGACGAAATAGCTGCTTTTGCTGATATTGGAGATTTCATCGAACAGCCAGTCAAAACCTATTCTAGTGGTATGTTTGTCCGGCTGGCTTTTGCAGTGGCGACTAGCGTTGAGCCGGATATTCTGGTGGTTGATGAGGCTCTTTCTGTCGGTGACGAAGCTTTTCAGCGTAAGTGTTTTGCCCGTTTGCAGTCAATTCAAGAAGGTGGGGGAACGATTTTATTTGTTTCTCACGCTGCTACTTCTGTGGTGCAACTTTGTACATCGGCGATTTTAATGGATGGCGGTGAATTGCTGCTCGCTCACACGCCGAAGGTGGTAATTTCTAAATATCAAAAGTTGATTTATGCCGATCCAGATAAAGTTTTGGGGTTGAAGGAAGACCTTCGAGTATTGAATAAGCTGACCAAGCAGGAATCTGAAGATGATTTTCAGGATGTTACTTTAGCAAGCACAAATGGGGAAGTTAAACAAGAGCAATCCCTACCAAAACTTAAGGAATATTACGACGAGTTTTACGATCCAGGAATGATACCATCGAATACGGTGAGGTATCCGTCTAGGGGGGCGGAAATTCTTCATCCCCGCATCACGACTATGAAGGGAAATGTGGTAAATCACTTGATTGGGCGTCAAGATTATATTTACACTTACTCGGTCAATTTCTCCTTATCTACTTCCAAGGTTAGGTTTGGAATGTTGATTAAAACCATTAGCGGTTTTGAGTTGTCTGGTGCTTCTTTGAAGGCTTCTACTCAGTCAGTTAAGTATGTGGAAGCTGGAACGACAATTGTAGTAAAGTTTAAGTTTAAATGTTTGCTAAATCCAGGGGTTTATTTTTTGAATGCGGGGGTTGTGGGAACGGTAGATGAAGATTTGACTTATCTCGATCGCTGTGTAGATGTGGCAATGTTTAGAGTTCAGTCTTGTACTGAATCCTGCGGTAACGGTATTGTTGACTTGCTGATAGAACCCTGTTTAACTGTGATCAATTCTGATGCTATGGTTAAACAGGCGTCAACCGAGGTTATTTAGAAATCCTGTGAAAAAAATGAGCAATATTAATGTAGATTTGGTGGAAAATCCTGCGATTCAAGCATTGATTCGAGATCGAGCTAAGTTTCCTGAAGATTTTAAACTGAATATTTGCGAAGATGATGAAATGTATTTGTTTAGTCTGAGCAATGTCAAAGATGACAGCGATCGGGCTTTGGTGCGCTATTATTCCCTCGGTCGTCGCATCCTGGATACAGTTAAACAAGTTGTGGATTGGCATTTTGGTAGTTTGGAAAATGTGCAGTCTTTTCTAGATTTTGCCTGCGGTTACGGTCGATTTACGCGGTTTTTGATTCAGGAAATGCCACCGGAACGAGTTTGGGTTTCTGACATTTATGCTAATGCTGTGAAGTTTCAAACAGAATACTTCGGTGTTCACGGTGTTGTCTCAACTGGGAAGCCAGAAAATTATCTAATTGACCGGAAGTTTGACTGCATTTTGGCTAATTCTTTTTTCAGCCATATGCCGGAAAGAACCTTTACAAATTGGCTGCAAAATTTGTACGATTTGTTGACTCCTAACGGTATTTTGATGTTCAGCGTTCACGATGAAAGTTTGCTGCCGTCTCACGTAGAAATGCCGGCAACAGGAATTTTGTTTAGCGCCGATAGCGAAAGTCAGTCTTTGGATAAGGAAGAATACGGCACAACTTATGTAACTGAGAAGTTTGTGATAGAAATGGTCGAGCGAGTTAGTGGCGGCAAAGCATTTGTGCATCGGATTGAAAAAGGAATATGCAGATTTCAGGATTTGTATGTGGTGACAAATCAACTGCATCAAGAATTTTCTAGTTTAAAATTCCATCACCACCCGGAAGGATATGTTGATGTTGCTGCTGTGACGACTAAGGATAATTTGTATCTGGAAGGATGGGCCGCTGATGTAAATTTGGACGGTCGAATTGATGAGGTGCAAGTGCTAGTAAATGGTGAAGTTGTCCAGAGAACTGAGCCTTTTTACACTCGGCTGGATGTTGCTAAATATTTGCAAAATGATGCGACTTTGAAGTCAGGTTGGAATTGTTATTTAGCTAAAAACACTATTTCTCAGCAGGATGTGTTAACGATCAAAGCAGTCAATAACTTTGGTTGGGAATGGATTCTTGAAAACTGCACTGTGAAATCGCTTTTAAGTCAAAAGCAGTCGCAGTATTTGTTGGGGTCTACTCAAGCTCAGCTCAGCTTGGTTGAGACTCAGCTAGCTTCCGCTAAAATTGAACTGGAGCAAACTCAAAATAATTTAATGTTTACTGAAACTCAGTTGCAAGAAGCTCAAAATCAATTACTAAGAACTCGATCGCAGTTGGAGCAAACTAAAAGTAATGTAATATCTGTTGAAAGGCAGTTGGCAGACACTCAACATTGGCTAGCTAATGTTAAGAAAGAACAGGATCGATCGCACAATCGAATTCGGGCAATGGAAAGCAGCAAGTTTTGGCAACTGAGAACCGCTTGGTTTAAAGTCAGGCGTGCTTTTGGCTTAGCGGGAGAGTAAAGGTCGAGTAAAATTGGTTTGGGAATTTAGGGCGAGGGAGAAGGGAGAGAGATTGTGAATACAAATGACAGCAAATCATCGGTTTTTATTGTAACTGGAATGCACCGTTCTGGTACATCTTTAACAGCTTCTTTGTTTCAGAAAGTTGGGGTTGATATTGGCAACAAGTTAGTGGGCCCGGCCGACGGAAATGTTAAGGGTCATTTCGAGAATGTTGATTTTGTGGAGTTTCACAAAAGTGTTTTGCGATCGCAAGGCATTGATGAACTCGGCTGTACTTGTGAAAACACAATTTCCGTAGCAACAGAATTTGTAGAAATCGCCAAAAAATTAATCACAGAAAATCAACAAACAGACAAATACTGGGGTTGGAAAGACCCACGCACGGCGCTTTTTTGGGATTTTTGGTTAACTCTGCTACCCGAAGCTAATTTGATCTGCGTTTATCGATCGCCCTGGGAAGTAGTCGATTCCCTGTACCGTCGGGGAACCGATGTCAGCTTGCTGAACAATCCCGAAATGGCCGTAAAAATGTGGATTCACTACAACCAGCAAGTGCTAGAGCTTTACAAGCGTTTTCCCGATCGCTGTCTGCTAGCAAACGTTTACGCGATCGGCAATAATCCCGAACTTTTCATCAATCAAGTCAACCAAAAATTTCAGGTTAATTTAGGTGCAATACCCGCCGAAAATTTTGACAAATCTCTCTTAGTAAATGAGAGCAAAAAAACTCACAAGCCTAGCCTGATCAAACAATATTTTCCCGAAGCTTTAGAACTGTACGAAATATTGGAAACAAAAGCTCATAATTTGAGCGAAAAATCAAATTTATCGTCGGTTCAAGTGATTGATTTCCCAACATCTCCCCTTTGGCCTTTTGAAGATTGGCTAAAAATTAGACTGCTGGAAAAACAGCAGAAAAATAGCAAATCCGATATCCAACAGTGGCAATCACAATTTAAACAAGCTCAGGCAAAACTGCTCGGATTAGAAACAGAATTGGGGCAAACCCAGATACAGTTGGCCGGCCAAGAATCGCAATTTCAAGAAGCTTTAGTCAAACTGCTCGGATTAGAAACAGAATTAGGGCAAACCCAGGTACTGCTTGCCGGCAAAGAATCGCAATTTCAAGAAGCTTTGGCGAAAGTATTGGGATTAGAAGCAGAGTTAGGTCAAACTCAGGTACTGCTTGCCGGCAAAGAATCGCAATTTCAAGAAGCTGCGATCAAACTCCTGGGATTGGAAACAGAATTAGGGCAAACTCAGGTAAAGCTGGCCGGTCAAGAATCCCAATTTCAAATAGCTTTGGCGAAACTCTTGGAATTAGAAGCAGAATTAGGGCAGAGTCAGGTACAAATTGAAGAAAAAGAATTTAGATTGCAGGCCAACTTAACTGAATTAATGCGGTTCAAAAAATCACAAAGTGAAACTCAGGAAAAATTAAGTGAAACTCTGGAATTTTTAGAACAATCGCGCCAGGAAAATGAATTAATCCGGGCAGAAATTGCTGCACTTAAGTCTTCTGATTGGTGGCAAATCCGGGAGAAATGGTTAGAATATAAACGCCGATTCCGCGACATTTTGCCGAGATATATTTTTTCTTTGGATCGACCAACTACTTGGCAAGTTTGTGATTGTAACCTGCTAATAGTTGGCTGGGTTTTAAACAGTAAAAACTCTATAAAAGCAGTGCGTGCGAGAATTCAAAATCAGAGTTTTGTGGGAGTTTACGGGATAGAAAGGAGCGATATAGCGCTAGCTTACTCTAATATTATTGCCGCCAAAAATTCTGGTTTCACAATAGAGTTAACAGCGCCACCGGGACGACACGAAGTGCTGCTTGAGGTGCAAAATAGTCAAGGTAAATGGCATATTTTGGCAACTTATCCGCTGTTGGTTTCCACGATTCAAGCCTCCTTGGATGTACCGGTAGTGTGGGAACAGCATCAGGGTCAAATTTTGTTTGCAGGTTGGTGTTGTCACCACGATCGCCAAATTACTAAATTGAATGTTTTGTGCGGCGATACTTCTGTAGAATGCGCTTACGGTTTGCGCCGAAAAGATGTCGGTGAAGTGTTTCCCGACTGGGTTAACAGTGCCGCAAGCGGGTTTGAAGTCCTTGTCGATTTGCTTCCGGGCGAATGGCAGGTTTCTCTGCAAGCAGAGTTGGAAACTGGGGAAACTTTGTATTTTCAAGCGCCGAAAATATTGACCGTGCGGGCCTACAATATCTGGCAGCGAAGTGCTGACAAATTTGAGGAGTTATCAAGGTTTACAGTCGCAATTCAGCAGCGCGCGAAGGAAAGAAAACAGCGTCTCGGTCGAGTTTTTCCCATGCCCTGGGAAATTGTGAAAGTGCTGCGCCAGTTTCAGACGATTTACCGGCAGCAAAAACAGTTTATTTCCCCTGGGGATTTGCTGCCGCCTGCGGGTTTTGTTGTGCCGCAGCCGATTGATAGGTATGATGCTTGGCTTCTGGTGAATCAGTGGAATGAGCGATCGCGCAATTACTTGATTTCTCGTTTAGAATCCTGTCAGGAAGCACTGCCCAAAATTTCGGTAGTGATGCCAGTTTACAACCCGCAAGTAGAGTTTTTGTCAAGTGCGATCGGCAGCGTTTTAAATCAAGTTTATCAAAACTGGGAACTTTGTATTGCCGACGATTGCAGCACCGATTTAAAAGTCATTGAAACTCTCAAAAACTGGGCCACAAAAGACAGTCGCATTCAGATCACATTGCGGACAGAAAACGGCAATATCAGCGCAGCAACCAACAGCGCCGCCGAACTCGCAACAGGCGATATAATTCTATTTTTGGACAACGACGACGAACTAACTCCCGACGCATTAGGAGAAGTTGCCTTATATTTTGCCACCCATCCTGAAACTGATTTTCTCTATTCAGACGACGATAAAATTGACACCAAAGGCCGCCGATTTTCACCGCAATTCAAACCCGAATGGTCGCCAGAACTGCTACTTTCTTATATGTATCTCGGTCATTTGTGCGCTGTCAAAAAGCAGATATTTGAACAAATAGGCGGTTTGCGCTTAGGTTTTGAAGGTTCACAAGATTACGATTTTGCCTTGAGAGCAACCGAAATTTCTCGCCACGTCGCACATCTGCCCCTCGTACTGTATCACTGGCGCACTGCACCCGGTTCCACCGCCATATCTGGAGCGGCGAAACCTGCAAGTTTTGCAGCAGGTCAACAAGCCATCCAAGACGCATTAAACCGCCAAAAAATCAACGGAAATGTCGCTCAGCACGAATGGGCAATTAAAGAAAATTTGGGAATATTTGCCCAGGATTTCCCCGACAGCGGGCCGTCAGTGACAATTATTATTCCTACTAAGAACCAGCAAAAATTGCTAAAAAGTTGTCTGGATTCTCTGGAGGCTACCACCTACAAAAATTATCAAATTCTTGTCATCGATAACGAAAGCGACGACCCGAAAGCGCTGGAATATTTTCAGGAATTAAATTGCCAAGTTTTGCCAATCAAAAATGAAAAAGGCAAGTTTAGTTATGCAGCAATTAATAACCGCGCTGTTGAACAATCTGAGAGCGAATATATCTTATTTTTGAACAA
Organism: Microcoleaceae cyanobacterium UBA9251; assembly: GCA_003542015.1. Lineage (GTDB taxonomy): Bacteria > Cyanobacteriota > Cyanobacteriia > Cyanobacteriales > Microcoleaceae > Microcoleus. The sequence continues at coordinate 6,636 of DPLL01000509.1, forward strand.
TGATACTGAGATAATTAACCCGCGCTGGCTGAGTCAGATGGTGGGATATGCTCAAATTTCTGGCGTGGGTGCTGTCGGCGCGAGACTGTTATATCCTGACAACAGAATTCAGCACGCGGGCATAATTCACGGGCTCCATCATGGTTTGGCTGGTCACGCTTTTAAGTTGATGAATAGTGATAACCGAGGCTATCTTTCTCAGGCGATGGTGACGCGAAATTACTCGGCTGTTACTGCTGCTTGTATGCTGACTCCGCGTCAATTGTTCTTAGAATTTGGCGGTTTTGATGAGCAGAATTTTGCTGTTGCTTACAATGATGCTGATTATGGATACCGACTGTTAGAAAAGGGCTACCGCTGTGTATATTGTCCCGATGCGGAACTGTTACACAAAGAGGGAGCTTCTAGAGGTTTTAATGACAATCCGAGAGAAGTAGCAGCATTTCGGCGCAAGTATGCTGGGAAAAATGATGGTTTTTACAGTCCTCACTTGTCTCTAGAAGATGAGTATTTTCATATTCAACCAGTACGGTTTTTTATGAAGGAAGAGGGAAGTTCGGCAACGGATTTTGTAACGGATGTAACGGATGGATGGAAGAAGGAAGAACTAAAATTTGGTGATTGTGGTTCTTTGATATCAGCAAAAAATCATATTTATCCTATCAAAGTTTTGATGTGTAGCAATTCCCTTGATTTTACTGGTGCGCCACTACATCAGTATGAAATCGCCGTGAAGTTGGCTGCTTTGGGCGTGATTAAGCCGATCGCATTTTGCGTTTCTGATGGNNAAATTAAAAGTTATCAAGTAGATGCAATTTATGCCAATACTTTAGAAAACTTTTTTGTGGTTGATGCGGCGCAGCAAATCGGAATTCCTACAGTGTGGAACGTCCATGAAAGCGAACCTTGGCAAACTTATTTTAACAGGTTTGGTGCGGAGATTGCGGCGAGAGCTTTAGAGTGTTTTTGCTTTCCTTACAAGGTGATTTTTGTGGCGGATGCAACGCGAGACAGATATTTACCTCTGAATAGCCACCACAATTTTACAGTGATTCACAATGGCTTAGATTTGAGTCGATTGGACAATTCGGACAATTCTGAATTGGCTAGAAATAGTCTCGGCGTTGATGNNGAAAAATGGCACAGTAAAATTAAGTGTTTTATTGTGGGCGATAGACCGAGTATTTACAGCAATCAATTAGCCGATTTGGTGGGCGAATTGCCCAAAAATTTGCAGCAAAGGGTGACAGTTGTCCCGGAAACTTCGGAGACTGNNGAGTGATTTTAGAGGCGATGGCTTACGATTTGCCAATTATTACAACGCCTGTTTTTGGGATTATAGAACAAGTTAGACCGGGGATTAACGGTTTATTTTACACTCCCGATCGCCCAGAAGAACTAGCGGCTGCATTGAATACTTTATTGGAGGATAGATCTTTGCGGGATTTGTTAGCAGAAAATGCTAAATATGTGTTAGAGTCATTGAATACTTTTGCAGAAATGACTCAAGGTTATGGTCAAATTTTTAGAGAAGCTTATTTTACTAATAAAAAGTAATCGTTCAAGATTAAATGGTAAAAAAGTAGGGAGTAAAATTTCGAGCGTCGTGGAAGAGAAAACCTCAAATGAATTAACAGCTAAAAATTACTGGGAGACTAACCCAACAGCCGCCATTGGGAAGCAGGGTTACTGGTTGTCTAATCCGATTATCGAAAAAACTATAAACCATCGGCTGTCAGGTGGTAATACTCAAGGTTACTGGCTAACCTGGTTGGTAAATAAATATTTCAAAAAGCGACGGTTCGATCGCCTTTTATCTATTGGTTGCGGTGTCGGGAATCACGAGATTTTGATGGCTAAATTAGGATTTGCCAGTCAAATTGATGCCTTTGACTTTTCCGAAAGTTCTTTAGAAATTGCTAGAAAAGATGCCACAGCAGCGGGAGTAGATATTAATTTTTATCAAGATGACTTTAATGTATTTACGATTGATGATAGTAAAAAATACGATCTAGTTTTTTGCTCAGGTTCCCTGCATCACGTCAGAGAACTAGAACGATGTTTGTCAATTGTTCGGAAATGTTTAAAACCAGATGGATATTTTATTGTCAATGAATACATAGGAGATTGCTACAATATATATAATCAACACCAAGTGGATTTGATTAATCGCATTTACGAATGTTTTCACGACACGCTAAGGTCGGGAACAACTGAAAAATTTTCGAGTCCAAGTATTGAGGAAGTATTGGCGAGAGATTCTTCAGAAGCAGTCCGGTCAAAGCTGATACTTCCGTTTTTAGAATTCTACTTTGATGTGGAAGTCTTGAATCTTGCGGGTGGGGGGTTGCTTCACGAACTTTACCCTTTCTTAGATCACGATCGACTTTCAGACGGAGAACCCAAGAGTGAAACAATAATCAAGTTATTGCTTGAGATTGAAACAATCTTAATGGAGATTCCGGGAGGACTATCAAGCGACTTTTGTTTGTGTATTTTGAGACATAAAAAACAATGGAAATAATACCACCTAAAATAGATTACGAAGGGGCTTGGGACAGTTACGCCCAACAGTGGCAAAAAACTAATTCAGAACTCGCCCATCTTGGCGACGAATGGATAGGGAAAGCCGCCGGTGCGGCTAACTCCCTAGCAGAATATGAAGCGTTGATCGAACAGCAATTTATCGCACCGTATATCAAACCAGAACATACGGTTTTGGAAATTGGGATCGGCGGCGGCAAAACCGGTTCGTTGTTGCTTAAATATTGCGATCGACTAATTTGTGCTGACATTTCCAGTCAAATGCTGCAAGCTGCGCGATCGCGCTTGGGAGACGATCGCGTTTCCTATGTAAAACTCAATGGTTTAACATTAGATGGTATCGCCCCAGAATCTGCTGATGTCTGCTTTTGTTACGATACAATGGTGCACGTAGAACCAGTGGATATATTCAACTACCTAACCCGAATTCCGAAACTGCTGCGGGGCGATCGCATTTGCGTATTTCACCACGGGAATATTCTCAGCGAATTAGGCTGGCATAAATTCGCCAGCGAGTGGGATAAAAACTTACTCGGAAGCAGAGACGGGACTGCATTCTCAGTGATGACTGATACAATTATGGAAAAATTTCTCAACCATTTAAACTATGAAATCATCCTGAAAAACACATCTTCAGTACCGCGAGATTGCGTCTGGATCTGCAAAGCACCCAGTTATTAGTCATTAGTCATTAGTCATTAGTTGTTAGTCATTAGTCATTAGTTGTTATTATTGGTTATTAGTTATTGGCAGCTAACAAATAACTAATAATAACAGTCAACACACAACTAATAACAGACAACTAATAACAGACAACTAATAACAGACAACTAATAACAGACAACTAATAACAGTTAACAGACCCTTCGACTACCCTTCGGCTTCGCTCAGGGGAAACGCTCAGGGCACGGAAACAGTCAACAGTCAACAGTCAACAGTCAATGAAAGCACTATTTCTCCATCCAAACTTCCCCGCCCAATATCGGCACATTATCACTGCTTTAGGCGCAGACCCCAAAAACGATATAGTTTTTGGAACTAAAAACGAGCGCCCAGAATGGAACATTCCCGGTGTTCGCAAAGCAGCATTTACACCCAGCCGCGAGCCCAACGCCCAGACTCACCAATACGTTCGCCCCTTAGAAAGTGCCGTCATCTACGGACAAGCCGTATTTAGAATGGCTGAACAACTCAAAGCCGATGGTTTTGTACCCGATGTGATCTGCGGTCATTCAGGTTGGGGGCCGACATTATTTGTCAAAGAAGCTTTTCCAAATACGCCACTTTTATGCTACTTCGAGTGGTTTTATCACTCGATCGGTTCCGACGCAGATTTCGACCCAGCGGAACCTTTAACAGTGGACGATATGGCCAGAATTAGAATCAAAAATGCGCCGATTCTGATCGATTTATACTCTTGCGATTGGGGTTTGTCGCCCACTTATTGGCAGCGATCGCAATTTCCGCCAGAATTACAACAAAAACTCTCCACACTTCACGACGGCGTAGATACAGACTACTTCAAACCAGACCCCGGTGCTAAACTGGTTTTGCCCAATTTAGACTTGTCCGGCGTTGATGAAATTGTCACCTATGTATCGCGAGGAATGGAACCTTACCGAGGCTTTCCAGAGTTTATTGAATCCATCGCCTATGTACAAGAACGCCGCCCCAATTGTCACGTCGTAATTGTTGGTTCAGAAAGAGTTTGTTATGGTCGTTCTTTACCTAATGGCGAGTCTTACAAAGACTATATGCTGAAAAAAGTACCCCTAGATTTGTCGCGAGTTCACTTTGTCGGGCCGCTACCTTACGGATTGTATTTAAAAGTAATTCAAGCATCGGATGTCCACGTTTATTTAACCAGACCTTTTGTGCTATCTTGGTCAATGATTGAATCTCTATCAACGGGATGTTTAGTCATCGGTTCTGACACAGGGCCGGTCAGAGAAGTGATTCGCGATGGAGAAAACGGTTTGTTAGTTGATTATTTCTCGCCTAAACAAGTAGCCGATCGCATTGATGAAGTTTTAGACCATCCTACGCGCATGGCAGAAATTCGCGTCAAAGCCCGTGAAACAGCGTTAGAACGATATAGTTTAGCTAAAATGTTGCCGCAACATTTACGACTAATTGAGCAGGTAGCAAATCGTTCAATGCCGCCTACAGTTGGTATGGAACCAGAACGGGAATTAGCAGCATCTTTTGCAGTGAGAATTTAATCGTTTGTAATGCCATAGCCTGGGTTTGAACTAAGTGTTGAACCCACGGTTTTTCAAATTATGGATTGCTAACAATACTGACATCGGGAGGATTATTATCAGTAATTTATGATATAGTGTTTAATAAGGCTTGTTTAAAATCTACTGCACTTTTGTAATAAATTTCAGGATTGTCGATTAAAGCGCGATCGACTACGGTGGCTAACGGTTGAGGGATCGAGGAAGTGCGATCGCGAATAGGAACCGCATCATTATCCAACACAGCCCGAAACGGGTCTAATCCCACAAAATTGCGCGGCGCATACCCCGTAATCATCACATACAAACAAGCCGCCGCCGCCCACACATCAACCTCCGGTTGCGCGTACTTATAATCAAGAACTTGCTGTCGCGGCATAAAATACGGCGTACCCACTTGAGAACCTGTCATAGTTTGACCACTTAAACCCGCTTGGTCAAAAGCCTTTGCTAACCCATAATCCCCAATCTTAGCAACTTGTTTACCGCCAATATTCGCCAGAAAAATATTCCCCGGCTTCAAATCCCGGTGAATCAAACCCCGTCCTTTCGCAAAACTACCATCAGCCAATCTGACATTCGGAATTTCCGCATTGTGCGTGTAAGTCAAACCATCTAAAACTTGTAGAATAATAGCTACAGATTCAGCGATAGGTAAAGTGCTGACACCGCGTTTTGCCATCAAATCAACAACGCTACCACCCTCGCAGTATTCCATCGTGAAAAAGAAAGTTTCATCAGCATAACCAAACTCCTTTAATCCTACAACATTGGGATGTTTGAAAACTTTCATATTTTCAACTTCCCGCAAAAACCAATTAACCGCCCGCTGATTCGCCGCCACCTTTGGTAACATCACCTTCAGCGCAACTTGTTCTTTTGTTTGCTGATGCTGCGCCAAATAAACCAAACTAAAACCACCCTTACCCAACTCCTTCAGCAAAACATAATCACCGAGAACTCCGATATTATTTTGACCACCCACAGCTTTGAACAGAAAAGCTTGCAACATTTCCCACAGATTCTCTTGATTTGAGGGAATAGTAGGGGATGATTGTTGTTGGGCTGTTTTCGCATTTTCCGGGTCAAGGGCAACAGCAACTCGAAAAGAAGTATCGCTGAGTGTAAATTCATCTCCCTCCCCCAAATCATACTCTGGGAATTGAATTTGAGCCGCCTCTTCGGGAGTTTGATGGGCTTCTCGTTGACCAATTTTCTTGCCATTAACAAAAGTACCATTCTTGCTACCAAAATCGCGGATGCGGATATCGGGAGGATTGATATCTAGCAAACAGTGATAGCGAGAAATCGTGCGGTGTTTTTCGTCATCGGGAATATTGGGATAGCAATCTTTAGCGCGGCCAATAATGCAAGTTGTGCGGGTGTCAAAGGTGAATTCTTTACCTTTGAGATTGCCTGCGGTGATAGTGAGAGTAACTTTTGAAGTCATATAGATTGTGAATTATGAATTACCGGGTTTTTTACAACAATATATCGTTCCCGTCACAGATTCAATAAAAACCCGGTTTCTTTGGCCACAATGCGTAAGTTCAGAAACCGGGTTTTTTACAACAATATATCGTTCCCGTCACAAATTCAATAAAAACCCGGTTTCTTTGGACGTAGTGCGTAATTCCTGTAAGTATTCTTGGCTTTGCTTCGATTCTTGGAAGCTGTTGGTGGGGAGTTAGAAACCGGGTTTCTTCCTGAATCTGGGTGATGATGCGTAAATTATCGCAGAAACCCGGTTTCTTGGATTGGCAGTGTTCAGAAACCGGGTTTCTTCCTAAATCTCGGTGAGGATCTTTAGATACTCGTAGAAACCCGGTTTCTTAGATTTTGCGCGGTGCTTATGGAGTTTGGAAGCTGTTAGTGGGGAGGTAGAAACCGGGTTTCTTCCTGAATCTGGGTGATGATACATAAATTATCGCAGAAACCCGGTTTCTGAGATTGATTTTACTTTGATTATTTGCTCGTCATGTCCCGACAACCCCGTCGGAAACGTAGACAGGGCATGGTTTCGTGGTTTTGGGCTTTGTTATAAATCTTTATGAAATCCTGAAACGCTTAGATGTTACACTTTACAAGTCTCGACGCGAGAGAAGAGATATAATATACTCCACCCACTCAACTACAACCCTAACCGATGGGAGGTGAGCTTCTGGTGCTTTCTCTGAAAAAGTGAGGTCTTTGTAGTAGAGCCATGAGTTATTTTTTCTCCAACCTACCTTGTCGCCAAACGCTTCCCAAACTTTTTCATCATATTCCCTGGTTCCACCCAGACTTTGATAGATGCGCTTCTGCACCGAAAAGCCGAAGCGCCCATTGCTGTATTTTACCCAAAGTTGGTCAATCGTTCGCAAGTCTTCGCAAGGAAATTTATCTATTGATGAGGTATCCAGCCATCCTTCTTCCTCCCTACCCGCCACCTTCAACATCACTCGCGCCGTTTCCTCATCGGCTTCTTTCCACTTTTTGGCAGCCAATAAATTCCGCAAGTTTATATAATCCATCCCCACGGCTGAAATCACCCGCGTTGTCTCAGCAGCCACTGGTTTTGGTATCAGCAAATCCAACCATTCCTGCACCGACTGCGGGCGATTTTGCGGTTCCAACTCCATCCCTTTCATAATAGCGGCATTCACCCGATCGCTAATCCGATCATTATATAGTTTTGGCGCAATCAAAGGGTCTATTATCTTTCTACCGGGCGATGGAATCGGTTTCTGACCCGTTAGCATATTATACAGCGTCGCAGCCAAAGAATAAACATCAGTATAAGCGCCAAGTTGAGGGCGTTTTTCCGCAAGTTCAATGGGTGCAAAAAACGCAGTTCCCGTAACACTATTAGTCATCAACTTTCCCGATGAATTAGCCTGTCGCGCCAAACCAAAATCAATCAAAACTGCTTCCATACCGCGCTTTCTGAGCATAATGTTTTCGGGCTTAACATCGCGGTGAGTCAGGTTTTGCTTGTGGACGCAAGTCAGTGCATCGCCTAATTGCTGAATCATTGACAAAGCTTTTGGTTCCGACAAACGGCCGTTTTCTTTGATCTGGGTATACAAATCAATCCCATCGATTAACTCCATTGCCATACACCACAAATCACCCTCTTGAAACATCTCATAAACTTCGACAATATGGGGGTGACGACACTTGGCTAAAGACAGTGCTTCGTTGACAAATTTACCTTGTGTTTTGGCAAAATCTGGCTGGAATTGTTGGAAAGTATTCAGAGTTTTGATGGCAACGGACTTACCTTCTTGGAGATTTTGAGCGCGGTAGGTTTCACCGAATCCGCCGCCACCGAGGTATTCTTCGATGATGTATTTGCCGTCGTGTAGTTGTTGTCCGTCTTGCCAGCGTTTCATCGTGGGTGTTTGAGGGGGAGGAGATGATGGTTGTGATTATAGCTTATGTGGGGGAATTTTGTTTAGGGTTTGAAGTTGAGAAACCGGGTTTTTTCGGAGTTTTTGGGTTGTAGTTGGGTATTGTCGCAAAAACCCGGTTTCTTGGGGGCTTTCGTGGGGTGGATTTCGGCATCTATCAAACCCGGAGATCCCCCCTAGCCCCCCTTAAGAAGGGGGGAACCGGAAGCGCTCAAAGTCAACCCCTACTCACACCCTACTCCCTTTTTAAGGGGGATTTAGGGGGATCGAAACTCGGTTATAAACGAGAGATACAAAGGGTTATAGTCTTATAATTCCCAATACTCTACTCCCCAATCTCAAATCTCCAATCTAAAATCTCCAACCAAATGAAGCTAGGACAATGGATAGGCTTATTAGCCTTCATCGCATCTTGTTACATCCTGTGGCAAATCAGGCAAGCCCTATTGCTGTTATTTACAGCAGTCGTCTTAGCCACGGCATTAAATAGGCTAGCACGGTACTTACAGAAATTCCGGCTCAAAAGATCGATCGCAGTTTTACTTTCAATTAGCTTCCTAGTCCTGATATTCGTAGGCTTATTCCTGATCATTGTACCACCCTTTACCCAACAGTTTCAACAACTGACCCAAAGAGTACCTCAAGGAATAGAAAGATTAAATGAGTGGATCGATCAAATTGAAGCTCGCTTTTCAGGACAATTTGGTCAGCGGCTGCCAAATCTTGATGTTAACGACATCATGCAACAACTGCAACCTTTATTCAACCAACTCGTCGGCGGTGCAGGAGCCTTTGTCGGCAACACATTAGGCGTTATCCTCAGCTTTTTGCTCGTCATAGTTTTGACCTTGATGACATTAGCAGAACCTCTCTCTTACCGCAAAGCATTTATACAACTATTTCCATCTTTTTATCGGCGACGAGTCGATGGCATCTTAGATGAATGCGAAATAGCCCTCGGTCGATGGGTTATCGGCGCTTTAATTAGCATGAGTGTGATTGCTTTTTTGAGCTTAATTGGTCTGTCGGTATTGCAAGTTCCCCTACCGCTAGCTCACGCTGTAGTAGCAGGATTTCTTAACCTAATTCCCAATATAGGCCCCACTCTGAGCGTCATCCCGCCAATGACGATCGCACTTTTAGATTCTCCCTTACAATCAGGTTTTGTCCTAATCCTTTACTTTCTAATTCAACAGTTTGAAAGCAACGTCCTCACCCCCTACGTCATGGCACAGCAAGTATCACTGCTGCCAGCAGTAACATTAATAGCTCAAGTATTCTTCGCCACCTTCTTTGGATTTTTAGGCTTATTGCTAGCCCTTCCCCTCACTGTTGTTGCTCAAGTTTGGATTAGAGAAGTCTTAATTAAAGACATTCTCAACCAGTGGGACACCAATCCCAGAAACCTAGCAGCAATTGATTCTGCTATTCACGAGGAGTACGAAGCTATAGGAGTAACACATAGCAAGCCAGAAAGCAAGCCAGAACACAAGCCAGAAATCCCAAATAATACGGAAATTGATGATCCTGAAAATTCATAAATTATCCCTGTTTTCTTAGTCCGCGCAGGCGGACTTGGTTTGTGTAGCCGCGACTTGATTCGCCGAGGCTCAAAACACTTTAAACCGCATTTCGTCCAGCGCTAAAAATTTGTTTAACCGTCAAATTTAACTGTGGAAATGTGGGAGACAAAACCAGATCGTCTCCCCGAAACAGACTCACTTGATACTCACCATCAACCAAATGATGAACAAAAAAAGTAGGTTGTTTCGGATTGCCAATATAGCGTCTGCCACCTAGTCCCAAATAGTCGGCAATCCAGTATTCAGAAATACCCAAGGCTTCATAATCAACCAATTTATAACCATAATCATCCCGCCAATTGGTACTGACAACTTCGACAATTAGCCGAACAGAACTACCCATTGTAATGATAGATTGCTTTTTCCATCTCGGTTCGCTGTCCGTCCCTTCCCTGTCCAAAACGATCGCATCCGGTTCGTAACCAGATAGCTCATTATCAGCTTTGACCACGCATTCTTTAGGAACGAAGTANNATAAATTCATCGAACGTGACTGGTTTTGTTGATACAGCTTGAGTCATGGCGATCGCTCCTTATTGTATTTATGATATTATTCTTATTAGATCCGTTATAATACATTGCTTTCATCTCAAACAACCAGGGCGATCGACATTCACAGCATTTTGCTCAATCCATAAATCCATCAATCTAAAATCCAAAATCTNNTATTATGCGATCGATCGACGAAATCAACGATAAAATCAGCCAAGGCAAAGCCACAGTCTGGACAATCGAAGAACTCAAAAACCGAGTCCAAGAAACCAGCATTACCCAAGCCGCCAAAGAAGTCGATGTCATCACCACCGGCACCTTCGAGCCAATGGAATCATCAGGCGCAATCATCAACCTCGGCCACACAGATCCCCCCATAAAAATCCGCCAGTGCTGGCTAGACGGCGTTCTAGCCTACTCCGGCTTCGGAGCCGTAGACCTGTACCTGGGGGCCACCCAAGTAGGCGAAGAAGGCGAAGAATCGCGGGNNGGGAAACCCGTACAAGTGCGCGCCCTGGGACAAGTCACAGACTGCTACCCCCGCGCTTCCTTTGAAACCACAATTACCCGCGATACCATCAACCAGTTTTATTTATTCAATCCCCGGAACGCATATCAAAACTTTATTGTTGGTGTCAACGGGGGCGATCGACCACTATTCACCTACCT
>DPLL01000509.1:17564-32229 GCA_003542015.1 Microcoleaceae cyanobacterium UBA9251
GCCGCCACCCTCGCACTAATCGGCGACGCCAAACAGATGAACTCCAAATGGGTGCGCGGCTGCTACTTCAAAAACTACGGCCCATCACTGATGCTGGGAGTCGGCATTCCCTTTCCCGTCTTAAACGAAACCGTCGTCGCCAACTGTGCAGTATCAGACAAAAAAATAGTAGCGCCGGTGGTAGATTTCTCTATCCCCCGNNTGGCGCGTTCGTCCCACCTTCGGTTCAGTTAGCTATGCCCAATTAAAAACAGGTCGCATTGTCATAGAGGGGAAACCCGTGCGGGCGGCCCCCCTAGCAAGTATGTTTCTCTCCCGACAAGTAGCTTTGGAATTGAAGCAGCAAATTGAAGCTGGTCAATTTACCCTGACGGCCCCAGTTGCTCCTCTACCAGCAGACAGAGTATTTCTGCCACAGGATGTGTGGGGGGCGCAAGTCAGACTAGATTGACAATTTTAGATGGGCGATTTACGGCTCAACAGGCTTAGGTTTCTTCACCGGCTTAGGAAGGGGTGCCTTGGGAGTTGGGGGCGCTCCGGCCGACGGCTTGATGTGAGGACGCTCTATAGGAGAACCGTCACCGCGAGGCTGTGGGGTAAATGGACGCTTAGATCCCCCTCCTTTGAAGCCACCGGGTTTGCTACCGGGAGGGAATTTCCGCTTCTTGATCGGTAGCGCCCCAATATTGTTAGCCTGCTGAATCATCAGACTATCAGCCTGCAATTTGACGTGAAAATCCCAAAAAAACCCGATCGCCTTTGTTGCTAAATCTCCCTTGAGTTTCAACTTAAAAAACTTCATCTTGTTTTCGTCATTCTTGCGGGGAGCTTGCTTAATCTTGACGATGACGTACTTTTCTTGATCTTGGGATTGATAGATTACCTCGCCTCTAATCGAAAAATAGCCATCTTCAACATCAGGTTCAGAGGGCGGCAAAGGTGCGGTTGAGGCTTCGCCACTGCTCTCAATTTCTCCTGTGTCTAGATTTTCCTCATCAGAGGAAGGTTCGGGAGGTTTTTTGAGCGTTTCGGGTTCCCAAACTCCCATAATCTGGGCGTGCAAGTTGCCGTCTTCTTGTCGGGTGCGGGGATAGACCACCCACAGGTGTTCTTGTTCCAAGTCCAGGTGATTTTTGACTAAACTCATGACTCTACCCAGCAAAACCGCGTCTATAGCAGTTCCGTCAGCAGCGATGAGCATACCCCGCGTGAAATGTTCTTCTGATTGGGTGTAGCGGCCCCGCACCAAACCAACAGCTCGGTACTGTCTGGGTTCGCTGGGGGGGGGAATCGGATGTTGGCGCATGACTGCGGGTATGCCATCGGTGGCTTCGCTTTCGTGAGTGGTTGTGTCGGCTGTCGCAGGCGGCGCGACTGCAATAGCTGGAGTATCACTGGCCGATGCCGAAGGCGCTGCTTGTTTGGAGGGTGTAGGAGGATTGCTGGGCGGGTTTTTGGGCTTTGCTTGCTCCTTCTGGCCAGAACTGTAGCGTGGTCGTTGCAGTGCTTCCTTGGACGCTGGGGCGTCCGTTGGTGTTGGCGGTTGATTTTGGTCAACAGGTGCAGCCGACGTGGCAGACAGGGGACTTTCGTCTGGTGTCTGGGGCTCGGAGGCTGTATCTTTGGGCGGATTGACGGCCAGTTCGCTCGGCTGAGCCGATCGAGCTGAAGTAGATTTGGACGATTTGGAAGACCGGTTGGGAGAGGGGTTCATAAAAACTCCTTGCAGCGGAGACACATCCCTTAAGGGAGATTAGGAATAAACTGAAGAAACTGCTTTAAAAACTACTAGCACCAGACAGGCGGGCCGGTGGGCCNNGGGCCCGCTGGTCTGGTTTTGACCCGTCAACGCCAACTTTCAATGCGTTAGGTGTGTCGATCGGCTTGCTGGCTGCTAAAATCCTTGTGAGCAAGGAGTTTGGGAGTTGCTGACCGATCGCCCATCGCGCGCATTGAAAGTTGGAGTTGCTGGCTAATAGCATTTAGGATATTCAGTCTGCCTATTTTACTTAATCCAATTACCGAACGGGCTGATCCGCCATATTTTTGGTAATTTTGAGCAAGACCAAACTAAATTGGACAGACTACGCACTCCTTGGGGCTGCGAGTCTTGGTGTCCAAAATTGTTTAGCTAGCATGGAGTTGTGGGTCTGTTACCATATTAGCTGCAAGTAAAAGGTTGCTTTGTCACAGTTGGGGCCCTAAAGTTAAAAACCTGATGGACTTGGCATAGGCCGCAGGTCATGCCTTCAATCTCAGAAAATAGTAAATTTTAAGCTGAAATAGTTGAATTATGGATAAAGCAAACAAGGGTCGTGGGTTGATTACTGTGGTGGTGGTGCTGGCGCTCATCGCTTTTTTGGGATTTTCTCTTGTGCCAATTTTGGACAGCATTCTCAAGGGAAACCAAGCCCAAAGTAGGTCAACTCCAACGCCTACTCAGACGGCGGCGGCTGGGGAGAAGCAATCAGAGTTGCTGCAAGCTCAGGCGAGGGGTTACGAATTGGTTTTGCAGCGGGAAGCTGACAATGTAACGGCTTTGCGGGGACTATTGCAGGTGCGGCTGGAGTTGATCGGACAAGGTGTGGGGGACATTAAGGATGTGGTGTCTCCTTTGGAAAAGTTGGCTAAGCTGAATCCTGAGACTACTGAATACGGGATTTTACTGGCTCAGGCTAAGGAACGCACGGACGATCGCGAAGGTGCGGCTCAGGCTTACAGGGCTATTTTGGCGGCTAAGCCGGGGGAAATTAAGGCTTTGCAGGGGTTGGTGAATTTGCTGTTGGTGCAGCAGCGGCCGGAAGCTGCGATCGGACTGCTGCAAGATACACTGAAAGCGGCGACTGCTGCGAATCTGGCGAAACCCGAAAGTATTGATACAACTTCGGTGGAGTTGATTTTGGGACAGGTTTATGCTGTGGGGAAGCGGTTTGAGGAGGCGATCGCGATTTATGACGAATCTGCCAAGGCTAATCCCAAGGATTTTCGCCCAACTTTAGGAAAGGCGATCGTGCTGAAGGAACAGGGCAAAACAGATGAGGCCAAAACGCTGTTTGATAAAGCTACTGAGTTAGCTCCTCCTAACTATAAAGACCAAATCAATCAGTTAGCTAGCGAGGCTCCAAAGCCTGCTGCAACGCCTGCTGCGAGTCCCAAACCGGGGGTTTCTCCGAGTCCTGAAGGTGCGCTACCGAAGCCTTAAAGAGTATTTTGAGTTGTAGGGGCGGTGCCCCCATGCCCGCCCGCTTTATTTTGAGTTAAAGAGTTTGAAATTCAGGCACTCAATCATTCCCCCCTTCCCGGCAGGGCGGTTTCATTCTCGGAAAAACCGCGATTTTGTAGGGGTAGTGCGACCCCTACTCCCCGTGCCTACCCCCCTTACCAACCATCGAATGAGCATTTCAGGCCTCTGGGCGGGCACTCTTGGCACNNCCGCCCCTACAAGAGAATGAAACCGCCCTGCCCTTCCCGGTAGAAGATTATCTACTTCTTCCTGATTCTTCCTGATTCTGACTTCGTGTCATAAGCGTCTTCGCGGTTCAATAATAATTATTCGGGACTGAAAAGAGTAAAATTCGCGCACTCTATCAATCTAAAAGAGGAAGTTAGGGATAATGCTGGAGAGTGAGACAACGGGATAGAATTGGGGAAAAGGGCGATTATAAAGTTAACTTAAACCTCTAGAATCTTCTAAATTATCAACTGTTTGCTTCTCAGATTTTGGAAGAAGTAATAGCCAGTGCCACATCCTCGCGAGTTGCTCCCATCGCTAGCATTGTCCTTACCATCAAATCAAGAGAAACAGACGGATCGCCTGCTTCAATTTTAGCTACCCGTGACTGACTAGACTTGATTTTCTTAGCTAAACTTTCTTGAGAAAGATTTTGAATGATGCGAAGCTGCTTCAATCGTTTAATTAGAGACAGCTTCATTTCAATAAAAGCAATTTCTTCGGCTGAAAGTTCCAGAAAGTCTGCGGCATCTCCCACCCGCCAACCTGCTGCTTCTAAACGTTGACGTTTAATGGCATCCATTATGAATATTACCTCTTTTAATTATATAAGTTACACAGACCAAGGATTGTGAATGGTGAATTGTCTCTCAATTTGTAAGGTGGGCAATGCCCACCCTAATGAAAGTCCCGAAATAACTAGGTTTCTCCTGAGCTTCGATCGTACAATCTCAGTCGTCTTTGACAGTTTTCAATCACGCGCTTAGGCGTTTTCTGGGTATTTTTTTGAAACACATCTGCAATGACAATAGCATCTGAGTCAATCCGGTAAATAATTCGCCACTGTTTATCAGCTTCACTATCATCGATCCGCAATTCGTGGCAGTGAGGGCTGATGCTTGGCATAGGTCGAGAAACAGGCCTCGCTAAAATTTATCCATTTTGTAACCTCCTTAATAATATCCCTGCCTCACTTCGCGCTGAGGTTGAAAAAGGGGGAGTTTTTACTTCGCCACTCAACCAAACAACATTTTTATTCTCGCCTTGGGATTCCATCAGTTAACCACTGTATAGTCATAGAGCGCATCGATTTAGTGATATGTCATATCTGACATAACTATAGCAAAACATAACTAAAAGTGGTACAAGAGACTAAAGATTGTCTAATTTCGTCTCAGAGCGATCGGCCGATTGGTTTTTTTGTGTACGAACGTACACAATTCCTCGCTCGAATAAAAACTTTTTAGGTCTTGTCACTGACCTGGGAGGGTGACAAATAGGTCTAGGAACTAGACCCAATAAGGGTTGCAGCCAGTATACTCTGTTGATAAAATGGTACGATCTCAATTCCGAAGGTTTTCCTTGTTCCCAAATTCAGCACAGGAACAAGGATTTCAAACTAGCTTCTAGTATTTACGCTCCTGCGGCTCAAACATCGTAATCGCCACCGGCATATAAGCCAAATCAATCCCCGCAGGCGAATAATAAGCCAGCGTATGCTTCAAGAAATTGCCATCATCCCGCTCAGTAAAATCTTCCCGCGAATGAGCTCCCCGACTTTCCTGCCGGTTCAAAGCCGAAGTTAAAATCATTTTCCCGACAATTATCAAACTCCGCAACTCCAAAGCTTCCACAATTTCCGTATTCCACAACTTGCCTTTATCGTCTAAATAAACCTCCTGATATTGTCGCTCCAATTCCTCCAATTTTGTCAAACCTTCCTGCATCAATTCGGCGCTGCGAAATACGCCACAATACTCAGTCATCGTATCTTGATACTGTTGCCGAATTTGATTGATGCGGTATTTTCCGGGACGCTCTACAATTGCCTGAATTTGCTCTTTTACTTCATTCACATAACGCTGTTCATCCACTGCTGGAAGCTTGCGATTTTGCACGAATTGTGCTATGGTTGCACCAGTCACTTTGCCATAAACGACGCATTCCAAAAGCGAGTTACTGCCCAAACGATTTGCACCGTGAACTGACACGCAAGCTGCTTCTCCGGCTGCAAAGAAACCGTCCACCAAACCATCAGCACTGCTGCGAACTTGCCCGCTGACATTAGTCGGAATTCCCCCCATTGAATAGTGGACTGTCGGACGGACGGGCATCGGCTGATTTACGGCATCAATTCCTAACAAACGGTGGGCTTCTTCCCAAGCAAAAGGAATTTTGCTCATGATTTTTTCCCGTCCCATGTGCCGCAAATCCATGTAAATAAACGGGCCGCCAGCACTACCATCAACATTAATGCCTCGGCCTGCACGAATTTCTAAGGAGATGGCTCTGGATGTGATATCTCTAGGCGCTAATTCCATCCGCGAGGGGGCATAATTGGCCATAAATCGATCGCCCTCGGAATTAATCAAATAAGCCCCCTCGCCCCGCACAGCCTCGGAAATCAACACTCCCACGGGATACAAACCAGTCGGGTGAAACTGCACGAATTCCATATCTTCTAACGGCAATCCCGCCATAGCAGTCATCGCTAAACCGTCTCCAGTCGAGGCGTAATCGTTCGAGGTCGTGTTGTAAACCCGACCATAACCCCCCGTAGCAAACATCACCGCCTTAGCCCGCACGACCTCAATTTGACCGTCTACAAGGCGATACATAACTACGCCCTTGGCTTGGCCTTCTTCCAAAATTAGGCGGGTGACGTACCATTCCTGATAGATGTGAACTCCATAACGGCGGAGATTGTTGACTAATTCGTGGAGGATGGCGTGACCGGTTTTGTCGGCGGCGTAACAGGTGCGGTTGTGGGAATGTCCGCCAAAAGCGCGCTGGGCTATTCTGCCATCTGGGAGGCGAGAGAAAAGGACTCCCATGTGTTCTAAATCGATGACTACACCGGGGGCTTCGCGGGTGAGAATTTCTACGGCGTCTTGGTCGGCTAAATAGTCTGAACCTTTTACGGTGTCAAAAGCGTGGGCTTTCCAACTGTCTTCGGGATCGACGTTTTGCAGGCTGGATGCCATGCCGCCTTGGGCTGCGACGGAGTGCGATCGAATTGGATGAGTTTTGGCAACTACAGCTACCTTTAAGCTGGGATCTGTCCGGGCAATTTCCACGGCGGCGCGGCAACCTGCTAAACCGCCGCCCACAATGATTACGTCGTGTTCTAGCATTTTTTGAGTAATGTTGAGTGTTCTGCTGTATATGTAATTCTGATGCACAAAAAAAATCCTCACGCAAAGGTAAGGAAGTTTTTAACTTTTGATTTTTAATTTTATTGAAAATTAAAAATCTGCTATCGGGATTAGCCCACTGCTGGGGCTGTTTTTTGACCAGGTAAATTGGCGCTAGCGGATGGTTTGGATTCGGTAGCGGGTTCTACGGCTGTGACTTCGATGTGATTTAGCAAAGTCGTCACAAACGCAAACAGCAGGAAGGGTAGAGACAGGACTAAGATCAATCCGACGGTGGCTAAAGCGTAGATTTGACGGACGCTGCTCCACAAGGCGAGGGCGGAGGCTAGACTCAGAAAGATGACTATCAGCCAAATAATGATTTGACCGTAAATGTCGCCGAAGGTCAGGGTGCATTTAAGGCGATAGTTATGCAAGTTATTCATTTTGGGCCTGGCGAGGTTGCTATTAGGACTTGCGCGAAAATACTTGAAATTTCTTAGTTTAGTCAGCCTAACTTGGTTTAACGCTGGTTTTAAACATTTTTATAGAAGTCGCAACAACACTTATAGATTCTTAGTTTGGGAAAAATCTACTTTATGACCGATCGCCAATTTGGTAAAGAAATGTTAAGTTATATGGAGATGAAATTAACTTTCAGAGGGTCGCACCTGTCTTTTTGCCTATGTCGCCCGATCGCACATTGCTGATTTCGCGCTCTTTCCTAGCCAGTTTGGGAACGCGGATGTTTTTGCACCGGGAGGATCGCATCCCGCAAGAGAGCCCGGTATTGGTGGTAAGCAATCACCGCAGTTTCTTAGATCCAGTGTTGCTGACGGCGGCTTTGGGTCGATCGATCCGTTTTGCTTGTCATCATTACATGGGACAAGTTCCGGTGGTTCGGGAATTGGTAACATCTTTCGGCGCTTTTCCTTTGAAGAAACCGGAACACCGACAGCAGCATTTTTTCGATCAGGCGACGGCTTTGCTACAAAATAGGGAGATGGTTGGCGTGTTTCCAGAGGGGGCGGAACCGATGGTGAATTTCACTCAACCGCAGACTGTGGGGAAGTTTCAGCGGGGATTTGCTCATTTGGCTTTGCGGGCTCCGGTGCGGGATTTGGTGATTTTGCCGATCGCGATTAGTGCTTTTGAGGAACAGTCGGTGCGATCGGGTATACCGCTGAGGTTGTTGAGTTTGTTCGATCCTTCGGAACCTTTGTTCGATCGAGCTGGGTGGCATCCTGTGATAGTTTACAAGCGAGTTAACATTTTAGTCGGCCGTCCCTATTGGATTACGGGCGATCGACAACAGCAATATCAAGGCAAAAAAGCCAAAGCAGTTGTGGCTGAACTTACAGAACATTGTCATCGAGAAATTGCACAATTACTCCTAAGCTAGTTGACTGTTGACTGTTGTCAGATTTTCGATCAAATCTGTGAGGTGACTATCAGAATTATTGCTCTCTCTTTTCTTCCTCTGTGTTCTCTGCGCCCTCTGCGGTTAAATCATTCCGATTCAACCGGAATTGATACTAAACCTAAAATCTAATCTTCCTTCTTCCTTCTTCTTATGCCAAATTTTAGTAATAAAGTTCGTTTTATAACGCCCAAATCTCCTAATTCAGATCTACCTTTATTTGTATTTTTGCCTGGTATGGATGGTAGTGGTTTGCTGCTGCGATCGCAAATTCCTAAATTAGCCCAGGATTTCGACATTCGCTGCTTGGCTCTACCCGCGAATGATACACCCTGTTGGGAGGTACTTGTCAGCGAAACAATAGCCTTAATTGAAGCAGAAAAGCAAGTCGGTTTTCAGCGACCGGTTTATCTGTGTGGGGAGTCATTTGGGGGTTGCTTGGCGATGAAAGTTGTGTTAGAAGCTCCTCAATTGTGCGATCGATTAATTTTAGTCAATCCAGCTTCTTCATTCCGACAACAGCCTTGGGTACAGTGGGGCTCGTACCTGACTCAGTGGCTACCAGCAAGCTTTTATCCGCTTTCTGTTGTGGGTTTATTGCCAATGCTAGCGTCCTTGGGAAGGATTGGCCGCCCGGATCGTGTCGCTTTGCTAGAGGCGATGCAGGCTGTACCTCAAAGCACTTCTGTGTGGAGATTAGCTTTAGTGCGATCGTTTAATGTTGACGAAAATCAGTTGCGCCGCATCAAACAGCCGACGCTAGTAATTGCTAGCGGTGCCGATCGGCTTCTACCTTCAATAGCCGAAGGCAAGCTTTTAGTCAAGGTAATTCCTAATGCTGAAATGGTGATGCTGGCTAACAGCGGTCACGCTTGTTTGTTAGAAACAGATGTTAACCTTTATGGGATTATGCAAGCTCGCAATTTTTTGACCAAATCCGAAGAAAATCGGTCATTAGTCAGCAGTCAATAGTCAATAGTCATTGGCCAAACAGGGCATTGGGCATCTCCGAAAAACAATCTTATCGGCATCAGCAATTAGCAATTAAGTAGATGAGTGGGAAAATACATAAGTATGTCATTGTTCGTTAAACGTCGCAATTCGCTTACGGTTCTAGCAGCTTTACATTCGGTTACATAGCAAGGTTTATTTGCGCCTACCTACTTATCCTCTGACAATAAATCCACCCTGCTTTACTACTCGTGAAACATACTTAGTCTGGTCAGATTCTGGCTTTTTCAAGCCTATGCCTTTAGATACGCGCTTCCTGACGTAATTATTTATTCCTGCGTCGCACGTATTCGTAGACATCGCACCGATAATTGAGACGGTGCGTTACGAAGAGAGCTAACGCACCTACTAGAGCGAGCGCTGCAAGATCAATTGTCTTTTGTGAAAACGTCTTGATTAACAGTTGTAGATCGCCAATTATTGCTAGCGACTGTCTGCGCTGTAAGCAGCCAAGTCGTAACTATCTGATCTTTTTGCAGTTGACCTGACCAAGCAGTAACCGAACTACATTTCGACAAATCGTTTGTCCAAGAAACTACGAATCCCAACGAGGGTAAGTTTGTGCGTCCTACTAATGGAAAAGTTCCTTTTGCACAGCCACTTGCGGAAACACTGGTTTCATAAGAACCTTGAACATTTCCTTCTTCTACAGATGTGATCGTCATTTTCGATCCTAACTGGTTAGACCAATTTCCTACCAGAATCGACGTATTACTTTGAGCTTTAGTGACCTCACCATCCACATCAGCCATAGTCCGAGCATTAGCATGAAGCTGAAAACTTCCAAAGGCAAAGGTTACAGCTAATAACACAGCAAAAAAAACTTTAGTTAGAGATTTCATTGAGATTTGCATCCTCTAGTTGTCAACAGATAACAGACGTTTCCCAACCCCAATTTGGGAATTTTTCGAGTTACGAGCAATTTTTCTCCCAAAAAATTCACCCTCAACCCCCAAAACCCTTCCCTCTCTTAGCGTTTATTTCTCCGAATATCGATAACTGCCATGCTTATATCACGCATTTTGTCCACGAGAGCGTAATTACTGGAGTCCAGAGCCATCATCTCTTTCGTCATTGCCCAATTATTTAGCATCCGCCAACAGTTGTCAACTTTGTCTTGAGGTTGAGATGGGCAGAACTCCAATAATATTTTTTTACTGTCTGGCTTTGTCAAGGCATCTTCAAATTTTGGAAAATATTTATCCCTAGACGAATCTGCCCTGTTTAACATATCGTATATCTGAGTTGAAGACTGAGCAATTAAATAAGTATCTTGTGTGGAATTTAACTGCTTAGATGGAATACTTTCCACAGGAAGTTTTACAGAGTCTGACTGAAACTTTTCAGAGGTAATTGAGTTGGTCGCAGCAAAACTGCTTATTGATGTGGATGACCACAGGAAAATTGTGCCGAGTGCAATCTGTATTTTGCGGGATGTGTTCATTTTTTGCTAAGTAAAGATGTAAGTAATGTACAGCCAGTAAGTGGTCTTCTTTGACCTCTTATTTATTAGACGTTTCCCAACCCCAATTTGGGAATTTTTCGAGTTACGAGCAAATTTTCTCCCCAAAAATCCACCCTCAACCCCTACAACCCTTCCCTCTCTTACCTTTCAACCGCAGCAAACTCTTCTCAACCTCCCCACGCGCTGGATACAACAACTGCTGACTCAAGGCACTTTCATAAGCCTGTATCGCCCCCAACTTATCCCTCAATCCCACCAAGGCTCTCCCTAACCAGTAGTCAGCCATAGCCCCGTTAAACGCTTTCAATTCCTGACATCCCTCACCGGCAACTTTCCACCAGCGCTGACTAGCCGCAACATCCCCCAGCACCTGGTAACTCTCCGCCAGCCACACCGCCGTCGGCACGAATTGCAGAGAAATTCCGGCTGGTAACAACTTCCATCCTTTCTCCAACGCCTCCACCGCTTGTTGATGTTTAAGCGCCAAAGCCAACACCCGCCCATGACGAAACCAAGCATCAGCTAACTGCGGCTGAAGTTTCGTCGCCTGAACAGAAACTTTACATCCTCGTTCAATCTCTTTGAAATGTTCCACCAACACCCGTCCCGCAGTCGCCCAAACACTCCAACGTTCAGGAAATCGTTTCAGCATCTCCTCGACTACATTCCCCGGAGATCCCCCTCGCATCCCCNNCCCCTTGGCAAGGGGGGGTTGGGGGGGTAGAGACTTTCCCAACAGCCAAAAGTAAAATTTCACACAAGACCTGATAAATTGCACAATCATCGGGATACAGTTGATAAGCATTCGCCATCATCTGTGCTGCTTTTTGATAGTCTCCCGTGTCGAATAAGCACCGCCCATAGTAATACCAACCATAAGGATAATTGGGGTGTTCGGTGGTAAACTCTGCTAACACCTCCACACCTTGCCGCCAATCGCCTCGGAAGATGTGATAATAGCCCAGAGAATTGTGAGCCTCAGCCCCATGAGGAGTTTGTAGCAGTAAAGAGGTAATCATCTTTTTGGTCAGTTTCCCTTCTTTACCAGAAACTAATCTCATCTGAAGACGTTGCTCAATTTGTCGTTGCAGTACCCTAAAATCATTCGGAAATAGAGCTATAAGCTTGCTCAACTGCTCTGTTGCGGCGCTCATATCCCCCACCGCCAGATTCGCATCATGGCTGTAAATCAACGTCACAACATCATCTGGGTTGATTGCCAAAATTGGCTCCACAGCACTGAGCACGCCAAGATGATTTTCTATCTGCTGATGCACCTGTGCCAAAGCCAGCCAGTGAACTACTTTGTCAGGCTCTAAACTAGCTGCTAAATTAAAAGCAATTATTGCCTTCTCACTCTCATTCCGACAAACTGCAATCAATCCTTTGATATGATGCTGAGTCGCTGCATTGTCGGAACAGGATAAGCCTTTTTCATAGACTTCTACAGCCTCTTTTTCTCGCCTCATTATTTGCAAGATTTTCCCCAGTTGCAGCCGCACGCTAAGTAATTGAGGTTGTCGCTCAATTACTTGACGATATTCGGCAACAGCTTTTTGCCAGTCTCCCATCTCGTAAAGCAAGTCAGCCAGTTCTAATCTTTTTTTCCATCCTTGGGGATACTTCTGGACATACTTATTTAAGGTGTTCAATTTCTGCTCTTGTCTAGTCGGCTTTTGTTCTAAGAACAGGTGAACATTCATCTCCAGCCCAGAGGATTTGCAGAACTGCACCAATGATGTGGCAAAGTATCCAGACATAATTTAGACTGGCTTCTTTTTGAAGTTTGGGTATTTTTGGATATTTAGTCTTTGTCGTAAATAAAAAGCGATACCGCCCTTCGTAGCGTGCACTACGACAAGCAGATCGCTTTTTCTTCAAGTTTTTGAACACCGAAAGAGATTTTACTGCTAACATCTTTGATTGTTAGATTGCAAGTGGGCGGAATCCTCGCCTCACACGCCTTTCATCCCACACTAACCGAGGCGGTATAGTGTGGGGATTCCCGTCTGTTTAGCTAATAATCAAGAGCTTGATTCTCGGTTATCAATGATGGCCGAAATGCCGATTTCTCGTCATGGGTTGGATTACTGGCCCGGCGGTTTAGCAGTTATTAGATCTCGAAAGTCTTGTCCTTCTAAGGCTGGATCGGGCGGATTCATGCCTGAGTTAAAATATTGGTCTTGCTTATTTATTAACCAAAGTTTTAGATAGCTATAACACCTTTGAACGTTCAGACCAGATGGTGGAGAGTTGCAAAAACCCAATATTCTTTGCTTCCTATCTGGTTGCTTCCAAGCCTCTTCAAATTTTGAGGTATAAGCATATGAACTAGGCATTTGCCTAAGCATATCGCCAATATCCATTTGAGCAATTAATTGAGTCTCTGGTGTTAGATTTAACTGCCCCGATGGAAGACTTTCAACGGGAAGTTTCACCGTGTCTGAGTGATTTTTTCCTGGGTTGATAGTATTGGTCGTAGCAAAGCTGCTGACTGATGTAGATGACCACAGGAGAATTGCCCCAAGTGCGATCTGTATTTTGCGGGATGTACTCATGTTTTGTTAAGAAAGATGTAACTAATACATGGACTCTAAGCGGTTTTCTCTGACCGCTTATTTATTTAGACGTTGCCCAGCCCCAATTTGGGAATTTTTCGAGTTACGAGCAAATTTTCTCCCCAAAAATCCCTCCTCAACGCCTAGAACCTTTGCTCCTCTTACCGTTGAGTCGCTGCAACATCTTCTCAACTTCCCCACGGGCGGGATACACAACGGCTGACTCAACGCACTTTCATCTCCAGCCCAGAGGATTGGTAGAACTGTACCAATGATGTGGGAAGGTTTCCAGACATAGTACGGTGACTTGATAACTAATGTCTTTGTCCAGGGTTTTTGTGGGCATGAGTGATTCCCAATTAGATTCAGCCTGGGACTTTTCTCCCAAAGGAATTTCCAAATTTAAGGATGGTGAGTGGGAATTTAGAGCAGTATCATCTTCCCCGGCGAGATACCTTTTTAAATGCCTTTGCAAAATCCGGCGAGCTTTTCTAACAGATTTGCGAACGTTCTCTTCAGAGCAGATGAGTTGCTTGGCAATATCTGGATAGGATTTTTCTTGGCAGTAATGTAAGACAAAAGGCTGGCGAAGTCTGGCAGGCAAAGATTCAATTTTGTGGCGGAGATATGCCCGTATCTCCAAATCTAGAAGTTTGGATTCAGGAAATTCTGCCCTAAAAGAGAATACTGGATGATCTTCAAATTTAATATCCTCAATTTTTTCAAATGTTACTGCATCTCGTTTCCGTTTTCGATGCAAATCTATGCAGAAGTTATAGATAATTTTAGTTAACCAAGCTTTAGGATATTTAATTTTACTTCCATAGTTTTGCCATTCTGTCCAGGCTTTAAGCATTGCCTGACTCAATACTTCTTCGGCATCGATTGGGTTTGAGTTCATCCACTTGAAACAGCAATGGGAAAGATAATCTTGATTCGCCTGCCATTCTTGCCAAAAAATTGTATTTTTATCTTTTGTTTCATCCAACAGGATTGATGCAGCCACTGATTGAGAAGATGACCTGATTTTTTGAGTTCTCTGGCTATTGCTTTGCATTTACATTTACAGCAGATTCCACATTTATGAAGTACACCCGTCTATCGTTAGCTCCCCGTAGGGACACGGCAGTGCCGTGTCCCTACGGGATATCTGTACTTCACTCAGCTGAGAAATGCTATAGACTCGCTATAATTGAAATACATTAGTCCTGAAATTGCTATTTCGCGAATGAAAAATATTGAAAAAATTGTTGAATTTGTGATCCTTTTAGTTGCTACAAAAACAGGGGTTTCGCTTAACTATATTCAAAAGGTAATCCTGCGAGAATCTCTACTTGAACACAAAAAAACTTACGCTCAAATTGCTGAGGAAAATAAGTACGCTGAAAGCTATATTAAGTTCACAGTAGCGCCTAAATTATGGCAGTTGCTTTCACAGGCGATCGGCGAAAAAGTTAATAAAACGAATCTCCAGGCGCTGCTAGAACAGCAGTTCGTAAATCAGAATAATCCTCAGCCGACTGAGACAACAACAGCAATGTCTGGGGTGGTCTTTCCTACGCAACACTACGTTTTAGAATCTCCAGAAGGACAGGTTCCCCTGGCTTCCTGTCTGTACGTTGAGCG
>DPLL01000139.1 GCA_003542015.1 Microcoleaceae cyanobacterium UBA9251
CGGAAAAAACCCGGTTTCTGACCTACAAATACCGAGTTAATTGTACTCGATACCTTTCTTTTTTGGTAACAGCTACTTCCCCAATTTCCAATCTTCCTTTACCGCTAACAGCGATTAAATCTCCCGACTTGACGTTATAACTAGCTTGAGTGATGTCTTTCCAGTTAACTCGCACATCGCCACTATCAATTAAATCTACCATTTTGCTGCGAGACATGGCGAATCCAGCAGATGCGACAGCATCCAATCTCATCGAGGCTTCAACTGTTGTCATTTCTTTCTTTTTTGGTTCCCTAATTTTGAGCTCAGTCAACTCAATGCGCCGAGTTTTTACTGGAACCGATCGCACTTGCTGTAAACTCATCTCCAAATACTCTACCATCTCAGGCATGACAATGGCTTGGGCCCCGCGTTCGCCCAAAACAATCACATCGCCGGTTTTTTCCCGGACAATTCCCGTACCCAACATCGCCCCCAAAAAATCGCGGTGACTTGCGGTATCAAACAGGAAATTGCCAGCTATTTCTATCGCAGCAATATTAACACTAGCAGAGTCGATCGCAATTTCCGATCGCGCGATCGCAATTCTTTGTCTTTCAGCTTGCGGATAGCCGCCCCAAGCCACTAACTCCACATCACTTAAACGATTAAATACAATCTTAGCTTCCGCTAATTCAGGAGGCGACATAAAATCAGTCTGAGTAACTTCCCAATTTTTAATTGCTTGTTCAGCGCAATCAATAACTCGCGCCACGGATTCGCGATTTTCGATACCTTTTAACAGTTCTTCTCTTTGCAAACTTGCCATAATTTAAATCCACCTACAAAATATCACTTAAATCCAAAACAAAACCGGGCAATACATCCTCACCTGACAAAGTTGCAGGGGAATATAGAATTTCTACATCTCTATCGGAACGCGAGTTTTCAACAGTAGAACGACTAATGACTGATGACTAATCTTATTGGTTATTAGTTGTTTGTTATTAGTAGTTTCCAACAAATAACAAAGAACAAATAACCAGTAACAAATAACCAGTAACAAATAACTAAGTCTCTGTATAACCTTGCAGATTTTCCGGTTCAAACTGCCGCAAAATATTAGCTGCCTTTCCAGTCAAATCATCAGTACCCTTCACCGCAATTAAAAACTTTCCAGCATTCAAACGGTTGCGGTAGGGTAAAGCATCGCCGCTACCAAAAGCCATGCCGCCGGCTCCTCCAACAAAAACACTGCCCATCGCACCGGCGATCGCACCTAATACCCCACCGATNNGGCACGAGCCAAATAGCCATGAGTTTAGCTTGTTTCTTCGCTTGCTGGTTGGGGTCGATTAAGCCAAATTCATCAGCAGTTTTGTAGCCGCGGCCCAAAATGCTGACTTGTTTCATCGGTAAGCCTTCTTTTTCTAGAGCACAGTAGGCAGCTTCGGCTTGCATTCGATCGGGNNCTAGCTAAGCAGTTCGGGGATTTTCAGACGCTCAGAGAGTGCGATCGCCCCGAAACCTAAAATCTTTCCAGCAAAAAACGACCGATCAAGACAGAATGCAGATACAATTCAAACTGCACAAAGGCAAGCTTAAGCTGAGCTGTGAGATACTGCTCCAAGTCTAAGCCTCAACTTTGAGCACGCTGGGCCTATTGTTACTGATTCCACTCAATTGCTTGCTATGCCTAAAGTTCTAGTATCCGATCCCATCGACCAAGCCGGAATTGACATCCTCTCCCAAGTCGCCCAAGTTGATGTCAACACAGGACTGTCAGCAGCAGAACTGGTACGAATTATTCCAGATTACGACGCTTTAATGATCCGTTCTGGCACCCAAGTTACCAAAGAAATCATTGAAGCCGGGAATTCACTCAAAATCATCGGTCGCGCCGGCGTCGGCGTAGACAATGTAGATGTACCCGCCGCCACTCGTAAAGGAATTGTAGTCGTCAATTCCCCCGAAGGTAACACGATCGCCGCTGCCGAACACGCGATCGCCATGATGCTCTCCATGTCCCGCCACATTCCAGAAGCCAACGCATCTGTCAAAAGTGGTAAATGGGAACGTAATCGCTTCCTCGGCGTAGAAGTTTACAAAAAAACCCTCGGTATCGTCGGTTTGGGCAAAATCGGCTCCCACTTCGCCGCCGCAGCCAAAGCAATGGGCATGAAACTGCTGGCCTACGATCCATTCATTTCCGCCGAAAGAGCCGAACAGTTGGGCTGTCGCTTAGTAGAACTCGAATTGCTGATGCGCGAATCCGACTACATCACTCTGCACATTCCCAAAACCCCGGAAACCCTGCACTTAATTAACGCTGAAGTGCTGTCGAAAATGAAGCCNNACGGCCCGCATCATTAACTGCGCCAGAGGTGGCATCATCGACGAAGCAGCCCTGGCAGAAGCGATAAAATCAGGGAAGATTGCCGGCGCTGCGATCGACGTTTACGAACACGAGCCGCTCGAAGCCGATTCCCCCCTGCGGACTGTTGGCCAAAACATCGTGCTGACACCACACTTGGGCGCATCGACAGCCGAAGCTCAGGTGAATGTGGCGATCGACGTTGCTGAACAAATTCGTGATGTACTGTTGGGATTGCCGGCGCGATCGGCTGTCAACATACCAGGAATTTTCCCAGATTCGATCGAAAAACTCAAACCCTACCTGCAACTCGCCGAAACCCTAGGCAACCTCGTCAGCCAGCTAGCCGGCGGCCGAGTCGATTACCTCAACGTCCAACTCCAAGGCGAATTAGCAAATAATCAAAGCCAGCCCGTAGTCGTCGCCGCCCTCAAAGGATTGCTCTCACAAGCCCTCAGAGAGCGCGTTAACTACGTCAACGCCAGCATCGAAGCCAAAGAACGCGGAATTCGCGTCGTCGAAACCAGAGACGCCTCTATTCGCGACTACACAGGCTCTCTGCACCTGATGGCGAAGGGAACCCTCGGCGAACACACCGTCACCGGTGCTGTCCTCGGCGAAAACGAAATTCGGATTACCAGTGTTGACGAATTCCCAGTCAACGTTTCCCCCACTCACCATATGTTATTTACCTTGCACCGCGATATGCCGGGAATTATTGGCAAAATTGGTTCCCAGTTGGGCAGTTTTAATGTCAATATTGCCAGTATGCAGGTAGGCCGTAAAATCGTGCGCGGTGATGCGGTGATGGTTCTGAGTCTCGACGATCCTCTACCAGAGGGGATTTTGGCTGAAATCATCAAAGTTCCAGGCATTCGGGATGCTTACACAGTGAATCTTTGAAGTATTTGGGATTTTAGATCTTAAATGCCAGGACTGATAATTGGTAATGGGCAATTGTTAATGAGTAATTAGCAAGACAACTGGGAATTTTTCTATTAGTCAATCCTGATTGCCAATCTTCAGTCTCTCTCCCCCAATCTACACTCTAAAATCTCAAATCTAAAATCGTTATGGCACATAGCTGGTGGGAAATTCGAGTTCTTTGCGATCCGGCGTTGGAAGATATCATCTTCTGGCGTCTGGAAATGTTCGGCTGTCAGGGAAGTGTCTGTCAGATGAAAAGCAATTCTTGTTTGATGTCGGCTTACCTCCCGGAAGAAAAGGCTCAATTGTTGGATTTGGCCGCCCTGTCGCTGTGGCTGCGCCAAGACGCCCTGTGCGCGGGTTTACCTTTACCAGCTATGCAGTGGGATTTGATTGAGGAAGAGGATTGGGGCAGCACTTGGAAGCAGCATTGGCAGCCTCAAGAAATTGGCGATCGCTTTTTAGTTTATCCGGCTTGGCTACCAGTACCAAGTAATTCCGATCGCCTCATTTTGCGTTTAGATCCCGGTATAGCTTTCGGTACCGGTGCTCACGCTACTACTCAACTTTGTCTGGAATCGTTGGAAATGCGCCTCGGTTTTGATGACAAAGAGTGTGTAATTGCCGATATTGGCTGCGGATCGGGTATTTTGTCGATCGGCGCTGTTTTATTGGGCGCCACAAAAGTTTATGCTCTGGATACAGATCCTTTGGCAGTGCGATCGACCATTAGCAACAGACAACTCAACCGTGTTAATCCTCAGCAGTTGGTTTCAGAACTCGGCAGTGTCGATCGGCTGAAAGAAATGGTCGATGAGCCGATCGACGGTTTGATCTGCAACATTTTAGCAGAAGTAATCATTGATTTAATCCCGCAGTTCACTTCAATTAGCAAACCCACGACTTGGGCCGTGCTCAGCGGCATTTTGCTCGAACAAGCTAAGCCAATTGCTGATACTCTCGAACAGCACGGTTGGATTGTCGCTACTTTGTGGAAGCGCCAAGATTGGTGTTGTTTTAATATTCGGCGAAGTTAGCGATCTGAGATTTGAGAGTTGAGATTTTAGGACAGCATTATGTCTGTAGAAGCGCTGCTATAGCCTTTCTCAGAAAGATGAGGTACAATAACAGCAGTGACTAAACCAATTCCAAAGATTTTCTGATGTAACTTCATTAAATGCAAACTCGTTAGCGCAGCCCTCGAAGAGGATCGCTTTTGCTAATTCTTGATAATTAGTCGTCTTGATATAGCCTTTCTCAGAAAG
>DPLL01000141.1 GCA_003542015.1 Microcoleaceae cyanobacterium UBA9251
ATGTCTAGGATTTGAGTAAGTCTGCTCCATAAAACTTATTTAGACTTGTTCAAAGTTGCCCTTTGAACAATTAGCGTTTACTTGCCGAAGCTGTTGGGTGGTCGGCCATCCCAAGCTCAGTAGGCTATCCCCCTCAAGCNNAGGACGGGGCTTGTATCCCAGTTTTTTGGTTCAAGTAGCAGTCAATTGATCTCTTTGAGATAATTTGGCATAAATCGTGACATCGAATCCGGTTGCACAGGTACTGTTACCAAAGTAACGAACAACAAACCCAAACTGTACAAGCACCCGGAAACGACACACCGGGTCATTCTGAACACCGTGTCATTCTGAACACCGTGTCATTCTGAACACCGAGTCATTCTGACCGCACACCGTGTCATTCTGACCCCAGGGAAGAATCTCTAACTAACTTGCAAAGTAGACTCTAGCTCTTTCGGATACCAAGCTTGACCATCGAGAGCTATTTGCTCGATCGAACTCGCAAGCCGCAGAGCTTTGAGAGCTTGTTCTCCCCCAACAGAAGGCTGATTTCCACCCCGCACGCAATTAATAAAATGCTCCAATTCTGCGTGGAGCGGTTCAATATTGCTGGTGTAAACTTTCTCGATCAACCCATCTTGACGGTAAAGCACCTGACCGTAATCTGTCACGTAATTTGCGGTTGTTTGTCGGTGAATCAAGATTTCGTTGTTGAGAAAATCTGCCTCGGTCAGAGAATTTTTGCAGTGAGCCACGATTGAACGAAGTTTGCGGTGCGTCACCTTGCTCGCAGTCAGGGTGGCGACAATGCCGTTAGCAAAGTTCAGCGTCGCGGTTACATAGTCTAAATAACCCGAATTCGATGCCCTACTGCCGCTAGCCGTCAGCTTCACCACTGGGGAAGCTGCCAATTCCAGCAGCAAGTCGATGTCGTGGATCATTAAATCCAAGACTACCGATACATCGTTGGCGCGATCGGAATAGGGACTCATCCGGTGAGCTTCCAATGCGAGCAACTCTTCAGTTTTCAGCACTTTGCCGAGTTCCTGAAAAGCTGGATTAAAGCGCTCGATGTGACCCACTTGCAAAATCCGGTGGGATTCTGCGGCCGCGTTGACCAAAGATTCGGCTTCAGCAATACTAGCCGCGATCGGCTTTTCAATTAAAACGTGAACACCCGCTTGGAGACAAGACATCCCCACAGGGTGGTGCAGGCGAGTTGGAACGGCGATGCAAACTGCATCGACGTGAGCGAGCAAATCCCGGTAGTCTTCAAAGAAGCGAACCCGGTACTTGCTGGCTACATCAATTCCCCGCTCTACATTTATGTCTGCAACACCCACGAGTTCGATATCTTTTAGCAAGCTCAGAACTCGCGTGTGGTGCTGGCCCATATTGCCAACCCCAATGATCCCAATGCGAAGGGGTTCGGGTTGACCTCGCTGGGCAAAAACGTTTGCGTATCCTAATGACATTCTATCTAGCACTCCTGGATTCTCCTCCACCACAGGAATCAAGCCGTTTGGCTTCCCTCAGCTACTCACAGCCATCCAGATAGTATCACAGTCAATCTATTTGTAAAGAATTTCTAAGTTTTCAGATGTTGAGGGCAGAGGGAAGAGGGAAGAGGGAAGAGGGAAGAGGGAAGAGGGAAGAAGGCACTGGACACAGGGCACAGGGCAGAATGTTGGGGTAAAATTTCGAGTAATTGCGTATTGACAAAATTCATAAAATATGCACAAAGGGAAATTGGGTGACATATCTGTTCATATCCCCGCCTCAGTCAGGGCTTGAGTTAAGGCATCCAGAACTCCCAAACGGTGGGCCCACTCTTGCAAATAGTCTCGATCGAGATTAAGGCCTTGAAGCTTCAGTATCCCCAAAACGTCGCGCCACTGTTTTTGAGACTGGCTATTTTTTGCCCAAAATAACTTTTGGACGATCGTATCTTCCGGGGATGCAATCCAAAAATTAGCTATTCCTTCAACCTCTACCAATTGCCGACGAGACATTTGAGACTGAGCAAAAGGCGTGTTGTCCGCGATATAGATATCTGCATTAGCAATTGTCTCAGTATGAGTGATATTGAGGAGCTGACTGCGAGATTGTTTTAGATCTTCTACTGCCCCAGCCGGACAATAAAATCCAGCATTTTCTAGAGTTTTTACTAACAAATCAATTTCTGGTCTGGGAATCTGAATTGCCAAGTCTAAATCGCGAGTCGAGCGAGCTTCTCCGTGAATAGAACTAGCAACACCTTCGCCAACATAGTAGGGGATATTAATTGATTCTAGGAGGGAGTGAAGTTGTTGAGCTAGGGCAATAGAATCTTGAATCCACATCATTTCATCAGTCCCAATTGGTTGAAAGTCGGGAGTAAATTTTTCTGCCAAAACTGCACGGCAAAAATGATCTCTAACTTCAGTAATGGCTGCTTTTTTCGACCTCCATTTGATGCCGATCAGAGAAAGTTTTTTGACTGTGCGATCGAGCATTGCTGCTTGTTCTAAGCGCTGTTTGAGAGACAATTGCCGCAGTTTGTCAAATAAATAGACATCCGCTTCAATGCTGTTATCAGATGCCTGGGGCTTATAACCCGGTTTAACTTGAATCATAATTGGGAATTGGGAATTGGGAATGGGGCATGGGGCATAGTTTCTTTTCTTCCTTCTTCTTTCCATCCGTTACATCCGTTACATCCGTTACAAAATCCGTTGCCGAACTTCACTTTTCTGAAGATATGCGAGTTGCAAAATTTTGAGCCCGATTGGGAGACAAAGCCCTGGCTTTCAAAATCGCTGCTACCAAAAACGCATAGGACAAAACTCCCACCGCAGCCAGCAACAATACGCTGGCACTTCCCGACGCATTCCACAAAGCGTGAAGTGCGGAAGCGGTGAAATAGCCTACGCCCAAAATTTGCCAGCGCTTCCTTGGTTTGAGGGCGCTCAACCCGATAAAATATCCCAAATAGCCGCTGTAAGCCATGTGTCCGGCGACGGAGCCCAAAATGCGGGGAATTAGCAACTGCAATCCTACTAATTCTCCGGCATCTGGGCCTGCTTGTAGAGTGACATTTTGAATAATATTCGGAACGTACTGTCCCAGAGTTTCTAATAGTGTAAAGCCAACTGCGGAGGCACTTCCTAACAGAATTCCGTCTAAAGGTTCCCAAACTCCGATGCGATCGCGCCAGGGATTTCGCAACAAATTTCCCAGCAACATTGCGCCCAAGACTGGCAAGGCTTTCAGCAATTCTTCCATCAGCCCTGCCCCGAAAAACATTCGGATTAAGAAAGGCAAAAAACTGATTTGTTCGCCTTCTGCTGGCAGTCGTCCGGGCAAAATTTCTCTAAATACTACTATAAAGCCAATCAATAACGGGCTGAGTAAAATTAAGACGGTAGCTAAGGCGGAACAAAATAAGATCCACCAAGGCTTGTGTTTGCCGCACAGTTGATATATGAAATAGTAAGCTGCACCGGAAAGGTAAGCGGCCAGCAGAAAATTGAAAGCTGCGGAATTTCCGACTGCTACAAACATCGACACGACAAAAATAACTGTGGCAATTCCGGGATATAAGTAGGCTTTCTGACTTAAGTGTTTTCCTGTTGAGGCGATCGGGAATAATTGAGTGAAAGTTAGACCTTCCTTTTCGCCCGCGTTAGAAAAGCTTTGATTTGCGGTTGGGAATCCGGGTTTATTTGGGTGAGGGGTTAGGGGAGTTTCAAAGATAAATTCTGGGCCATCAATACCGAGACTGATGCGATCGCCCGTTTGTAAAGTTTGGCAGCCTTGCAGCCTTGTGCCATTTAAATAAGTTCCGTTGGCGCTGTTGAGGTCGCAAATTTCCCATCTAGGAAAATTGCCATTAGTCAGGGGACGGATTGTGGCGTGGCGACGGGAAACCATAACGTAGGCGATGGATTCCAAGGCTATTTCACAACTTCGATCGCGTCCGATCGCCACTTCCATAATTTCCGAAAGTTGGTACTTGGATGCTGGCGCTCCCACAGCACCTTGAGCTGGCACTTGTCGCAGAAATCCCATCTTATTAGTTATTAGTTATTAGTCATTAGTCATTAGTCATTAGTCATTAGTCATTAGTCATTAGTTATTGGTGATTCGTTACTCGTTATTCATTACTCATTAATTGAATGTTGGGTTGAGGAACGAAACCCAAAAATCTGTATAATCACCAACAACTAACAACCAACAACCAACAACTAACAACTAACAACTAACAACTAACAACTAACAAATCATAAATTTGCCCTAGCATCCCGAACGGCTGCATAGAAAAATAGTCCTGTCAGCGGTACACTGAGGGCGAGGATGATGCCTGTGACTACAGTGCCGAGTTGAGCTTCTCCCGAAGATAGCTCAAAGACTGAGCCGACTGCGGCGATCGCAGCAATGCACGAAAGAGCTAAAAATAAACTACTTTTTGGAGTTCCTGCCATCATACCGATTTTACCGCCTTTGGTGAAAATTTATGCTTGACTAATTCTTCATTTAGTGCCAGTTTGTTTTCTACTCTGTCTACAAATAGCACTCCATTGAGATGATCCATTTCGTGCTGAATAGCCCTCGAAAGTAAGTCTGTGGCTTTCAGGGTTTGCGGGCGGCCGTATTCGTCGCGGTAGGACACTTCAATCACTTCTGGGCGCTTGACCTCTAAATAGACTCCCGGAATGCTCAAACACCCTTCTTGCAATATACAGATTTCGCCGCTGCTACTTTTGATAGTGGGGTTGATCAAAACCAGCGGGGGTTTTGCTGGGTTGTCCGGTTCGCAGTCGAGGACGATGACTTGTTTGTGCACTCCGACTTGGGGGGCGGCTAAACCGATGCCCTCAGCACTGTACATGGTTTGCAGCATTTCTCGGACTAGCTGCCGAATTTCTGCATCGACGCTTTTGACGCGCTTTGCTGGCTGGCGCAGCACGCGATCGCCTAATGTGTGTATGGTTAGGGGCGGTTGTTCTAACTTTTTCTTTTCCACCAAAACCTGAGCAGTCATAAAATCCTTAGTTGATATTTGGGGCTAAATTGGAACCAATGCTATTATTGCCAATTTTAATCTAAATTAACGTACCGATGACGGTCAACACGCCCAACCCACAACCTGTGATTTCTCTGAGGCGCCACTGTTGATAGCCGGAGAGTTGGCTGCTGCGATCGCGATTTTACTGTCTGTTTTGATAATTGTACAGTTTTGGGCTGTTCTGCCCGATCGCATTCCGATTCATTTCGGTTTTTCTGGCCAGCCTGATGCTTGGGGCGACAAGGTGATGATTTGGCTGCTACCGGCGGTTGCTACGATTATTTTTGTGAAGGTTTAGTATGCAGTTTGTTTTGGGGATGATGATTTTGATATTTGGGACTGTTGGCGTGTATTTTCTCAAGGCTTATTTGGCTCGCTAGATTTATGGTAAACACCTTTCATAAAAATGGTGTTTATTGAGGAATTTATGCCTCATCAAACTTTTAAAACTCAAGTCATCACTACAAATTTTTTGGATTTTGGGGAATCGATCAGACCTGATATAAATCACTGGTGTAACGCCGGAACCACGGTCAACGCCGATGGATTAAACCATCAGATATGTTTGCTCTTCATTCATCGGCAATACTCGCAGCCGTTGATTTTTTAAATCGGGTTCTAAGCCTAGTTCTGACCTCGGAATCACTCCTAGTAAAACAGCGGAAACGCCTTCTGGTAACTCTCAACAATCAAATCTCCCTTCTCTCCCCTCTACAATAATTTGAGCACCTGCAAAAATTCGACCTTTTGTGATGCCAGCGGATGTTTTTACATCTCTTTCTCCTACTTGTTTTAAACCGAGTTGGCTAATAATGGGAGCTGGTAAGGCAAGTAGAGTGGCTCCGGTATCGACAATAACCTGATCGAGAGTGAATGAACGAATTTCACCCGCAGGAATAAACCCGCGCTCAGCGAGGACTTGATCGATGGGATTCGTGACAGTGATTGTTGTAAGAACTTGACCCATTTGTTTTCCTTGAAGATTGGGGAGTACGAGTGTCATATTATGTTACCTGTTTGAGTGCAATTGGTTGATTCTTTTATTTTAATGTTATCTACAACAGGACTGAGGGACGGGTGTCAGAAACCGGGTTTTTTACCGAATCTGCGATGCTCTAACCAAGTATCTCGTAAAAAACCCGGTTTCTCGGCTCCAATGCGTTCAGGACTATAGAATTGTCCGGGGTTGGTTAAAATGGTAGTTCACTGACTAGCCGCCTTGAAAATTAGCCTCAACGCATGACACCAGAACCCAACTCTTCTCAACCCAATGCTTCTGAGTCGATCGCGACTGTAGAAACTCTCAACGGTGCTAACCCGAATCGGCCGGCAGAGCAAGGGACAATAGTCGCTACTGCTGAACCGGAAAAATCTCTGCCACAGGCTTCAAGCCGTAAGGTTTTGTCGCCACAGTACCCGACACAAACGACTGCTGAAATGTCTGGTTCGGTGCTGATTTTGGGGTCGATCGCTACGATGATTATAGGGCTGGCCAACGACGTTGTTTGGATCGGCTTAATTGGCGCGATCGCCGCGATCGGGATATCGCTGCGGCTGATGTGGCCCAATTGGGGCAAAATCTGGGTGCAGGTAATTCCCCCAGCTTGGCGCACCCTGATCGTAGCCTGCTTCGGTCTTTTAGCTGGGATTGTGGGCTTGCTGATGCTCAGCGGTACTAATACTGAACCGGGAAGCCGCAACATCCAAATTAACTGGGATGCGATCGGAGCTCTCGGCGAGTTAATTGGCGCTTTGGGCCAAATTTTGATCGCAATTTTAGGCGTTTATGTGGCTTGGCGACAGTATGTAATCTCGAAGGATTTGACTATTCAGCAAAACAGAATTACTCAGCAGCAAACGATAGATGCTTATTTTCAAGGGGTTTCTGATTTAGCCCTCGATGAACAAGGATTTTTGGAAGATTGGCCGCAGGAAAGGGCGATCGCAGAAGGCCGTACCGCTGCGATCATGAGCAGTGTAGATGCTGAAGGAAAAGCTAAAATTCTCCGGTTTTTGTCGCAGTCGAGATTAGTTACTCCCTTACAGCGCGATCGACTTTTAGGCCGCCCCATCCTCGACGGTAATGGTGGCTATGCTGAAGATCGGGATTACGGCATCCGCGTGATCGATTTAAATGTCATGTTAGCCGGTGCTGACCTCGCCAGCACAGACTTGCGGTGGACGGATTTGAGCGACGCTAACCTCGTCCGGGCGAATCTCAGCAAGTGCGATTTGGTGAAAGCCAATCTCTCCCGCGCTGTCTTGTACGACGCTAATCTCTCGCGGGCTGACTTGAAAGCTGCGATATTATTCTACGGCTCGATCGACACTGCTTCGCCCCGCAGTCGCAACGAATCTCCCAACTACAAAACGGGGGAATATACCGGCGCTGTGCTGGAACGTGCTGATTTCACTGGTGTCAAGCGACTGTCGGAGGAGCAGCGCCAATACTGCTGCGCTTGGTGCGGCTCGAAGTCGAGAGAGACTATTCCCGGTGGCTGCGATGGTATTCCTAATAAACTAGGGCGTTAAAATTGTGATGATTTTTGGCAGCGCATTATTGTTGTGGGTTTTTCGCAAAAAGCTTAGTAAGTAGATGAGCGGTAAAATACATAAGTAGTCAAAAGCGAGGTGAAACGCAGTGAAACGAAGCAATCGCTTGCGGTTATGATAGCTTTACATTCTGTGACATACCAAAGTTTATTTGCACCTACCTACTTAGGATTGTTTTGACTTACGGTATCAGGGGATTGTTTGGCCTATTTCTGCTTTACGTTTCCCTAGGATTTGCTGGTTTTTTGTGGGTAGCTTATAGCCGATAGAACTTAACTTATTCTATCTCCCAAGCAGCCTAAAAAAAGTCTCTTTCACACAGCATAGCATACCGATAAGTTGCTTCTAATTCAGGCGTTAATACGGCATGATCTGTCCAACTATCCGTTTTGCTAACCTCTCGAATTACTCACTGCTGTCGGTGCAAATCCCTTCGCTCAATGGCGTGTTCTGGTATTTTAGGTTGAGCTAACTTCTGCCCCAAAAAAGCGTACAATCGCAGACAAGGAATCATCGCAGCTACTGTCAAGCCTACAGCATTTCCCCAGGCGGTTGCTAATACAAAATCCCTAGAGTGGCGGGTGGCAATTCCCGGTTTTGCTTCTGGTAAATCTGCGCCCCATTTGGCAGCATATCCTTGATGCAAGCGCAATTCTTCTCAAACGCCGCTTCCTAGATCGTGGAGTATTTCAAATCCCTCCCAGTCGGGCGCTTTGGCCGCGGCTATGCTGTAATCGCGGGCCAATGCTCCTAGAAAAAATGCGGATTGTGTGACATAATATGCAAAACTATTTTAGGGGAGTTTGCCATCAGCAATGCCTCTGAGAAAGGGATGTTGCAGACAAGCTTCGCTTAAGTCTTAATTTGCTGGCCACAGATCATTTGGAATTTGTCATGCCATTTAGAGTCCATCGGTGATGATTGTAATTCTTATAGTCCGACCTAACATCTATGATAGCAGATATCTTCGGCTTAATTCCATTGGTTTCTCTGGGCCTTTTGTTTCTGATATTTAAGCAAATAGATAAATGTTGGCGCACTGCTATTTTGTCGGCGGCTGTTGTCTGGGGATCTGTTGTTGCTTTATCTACTGAAATTTTAAGTTTGTTTGAATTGCTAACTTTTGAATGGGTGCTTGGGCTGTGGTTAGTGGCGGATATTTTATGGCTGATAATTTACCTAAAATTGAACAGTGTCAAGCCGGATATTCGGAGCAATGATGACAGTCAGTTATCTAGTTTTTTACTTTGGTTGCTAGCAGGTATATCATTGATTTTTGCTGCGGTTGGTTTAATTGCTGTAGTTTCACCGCCTAACAATTGGGATTCTATGACTTATCACATGAGCCGGGTTGTTCACTGGATGCAAAACCGCAGTGTCGAACATTATCCAACTTCTTATGTGCCGCAATTATATCACCCGCCTGGGGCGGAATTTGCGATTATGCACTTTCAGATTATCAGCGGGGGCGATCGCTTTGCGAATCTGATACAATGGTTAAGTATGGTTGGCAGTGCGATCGCAGTTTCTCTAATTGCTAAGCAACTGGGAGCCAATTTGCGGGGTCAAGTTTTTGCGGCTGTTTTTGCTGCGACTTTACCGATGGGAATCCTCCAAGGTTCTAGCACTCAAAACGATTATGCTGTATGCTTTTGGGTGGTGTGTTTTGTCTCCTGTGGTTTGGCAGGAATGTCAGCAGGAATTACTCTTTCTAACACTCTGAAAATTGGCGCAAGTTTGGGTCTCGCTCTCTTGACAAAAACCACAGCTTACATATTTTCGATACCTTTTATTTTATGGTTTATAATAGTAGGAATTAAGCGCTTTCACCAAAAGATGCTGCCACCCATTTTGATGATAGCCGCCGTGACTCTGATCCTGAATATCGGTCATTTTTGGCGAAATTACGATTTGTTTGGTTATCTGATAGGTGCTCCTCAAGATTTTACTAAAGAATACAAAATAGAAATATTTACTCTCCCAACTTTTTTGTCAAATATAATTAGAAACTTAGCGATGCACACCGGCACCAGCATTTCCAAAATTAACGGTTTGATTGTGGCGGTTGTTAAATTGCTACACAAAATATTAGGTATACTTCCAAATGACCCGCGCATCACTTGGCCCCCAGGACAAGTATATGCTCTCAGTACACCTTCATTTAATGAAAACAATGCTACAAATCCCATCCACTTTGGGCTAATATTTGCCACTATTATGCTGATTTCAAACAACCCAAAATTGAGACAAATAAAAATAGTAATAGTTTATTTAACCGCGACAATAACTACATTTTTACTGCTTTGTCTGCTCCTCAAATTCCAACCTTGGCAAAG
The DNA here is from genome assembly GCA_003542015.1 of Microcoleaceae cyanobacterium UBA9251. Taxonomy (GTDB): domain Bacteria; phylum Cyanobacteriota; class Cyanobacteriia; order Cyanobacteriales; family Microcoleaceae; genus Microcoleus. Next base: position 9,919 of record DPLL01000141.1, read on the forward strand.
CCGCCACCACTTGACAATTTTTGTCTTATTTGCGCCGTTGTTTGGCTTAACAATATCGCAATTATCAAATTATAAAATAGCCAATTATATTGTATTAATTATGATTTTTATGTCGCTACCTTGGATTTTTAATAACAAATTTAGACCTCTCCTCGGAGAGAGTAACATTTTTAATAGCAGAAATGAGCTTTACTTTACAAGTCGCCCGAACATCGAGTTGGCTTACTATCAAGCAGTGGATTTTGTCAAATCTCAAAACTGCACAAATATAGGACTATCATTTTGGACTAAAAATTCCTGGGAATATCCGTTGTGGGTACTTTTTCAACAACCGGGAAAACCAACACCTCGCATTGAACATATCTCTACCATCGATCCTGTAGTCGAGAAAAAATTAAATTCCGAACCTTACAAGAGTTTTATTCCTTGTGCGATCGTTTACCAGTCTACAAAAGATGACAAACAAGGAAAAGAAATCGTTGTCAAAAATCAAACTTATGTACAAAAGTTTACCCTTGAACCCCTCAGCGTGTTTCTGAAAAAATAGAGCTTTGATTTAACCGTTAAAAACCACAACTAAAATATCAAGTATGATGAACTGCACACCGAAATATTCCTTGGTAATTCCTATTTATAATGAAGAAGAAACTCTAGCTGAACTTTACCGGCGAATTAGTGCGGTGATGGCAAAAATGGATGGCCCAGTAGAGTTAATTTTAATTAATGATGGCAGTCGCGATCGCTCTTTGGAACTCCTGCGAGAATTGCACGAAAAAGACTCGCGCATTTGTTACCTCAGCTTAGCCCGGAATTTCGGCCACCAAATAGCTGTAACTGCTGGTTTAAACTTTTCTCGTGGTCAAGTTGTAGTCATCATGGACGGCGATTTGCAAGACCCGCCAGAGTTGATTATAGATATGCTTGAACAATGGCGGCAGGGTTATCAAGTTGTTTACGCTCAACGCACTCAACGCCGTCAAGAAGGTTGGTTTAAGCGGTTGCCAGCTTATATGTATTATCGCATTTTGCGGAATCTTGCTGATGTTGATATTCCCATAGATACGGGAGATTTTTGTTTAATGGATCGCTGTGTAGTCGATGTACTAAATGCTATGCCAGAACGCAATCGTTACATTCGGGGATTGCGGGCTTGGATTGGTTTTAAACAAACGGCGGTTAAGTTTGAACGCGATCCGCGTTTTGCTGGCGATGTCAAGTATACGTTTAGAAAATCTTTTGCTTTGGCGATGAATGGTTTAGTATCTTTTTCAAAAGTGCCACTGCAACTTTCGATTTATCTGGGGTTATTTGCTGCATTTGTATCTGTATCAATGGCTTTCTTGGTTTTGTATTGGCGGATTTTTTATCCAAATTCGGCATTAACTGGTTTGACAATTGTGATGATGGCGGTTTTCTTTTTGGGTGCGGTGCAGTTGGTCAGTATTGGGATTTTGGGCCAGTATGTGGGGCGGATTTATGAGGAGGTGAAGGGCCGCCCGCTTTATACTTTGGCAGAAGTTGCTGGTTTTGGCGATCGAGAGCGGTCGCCAAAAAAAATTGTCTAAATTCATAAGTGCTGCGACTTGAAGACTAAGATTTCATGCGGCTGATAAAACACTCGTTTCACATTCTCGGCGGCAGTAACATAAAACACCACGATCGCCCCTAACACCAGCACAAAACTCAACGGCAACGGTTGAAATCCGAGCAGGTTTGTCAAAGGTGTCCAGGGCACGATCGTTGTCACTCCAATAGTTGCCAGCGTGCCGTCCCATAACCACATACCGCGATCGTGGTTGTGGTCATCACCATTGCCGTCCACCACAGCGCAGTGCTATAGTCAGCAGACAACCAGGGGAATAGTTTTGCTTAGCAAGCGTGTTTGAGCGATCGCTTCCGTCAAATCGCGATCGCCATGAACGAACCTATAATAATTCGTAAATTGCCACCATAATTCATTGTATATAGTATATGTCAACAAAGTTTTTCACGAATCGCGAAGAAAACACTTTAATCAAAAAGTTTGAAGGAGTTTTTACCTATAATCCCAATATTCAATATTTTGACGCTTTAGTAGGCTACTTCAGGGCATCAGGTTATTTCAGAATCAGACCATTTTTAGACAAAGTTCCAAATATTAGAATATTGGTGGGTATCAACATTGACAAAATGCTGGCTGAGGCTCACAAATCTGGGCTTGATTTTTTTATAAATTACGCAAGAACAAGAGAAGATTTCATCAGGGAAATTCAACAAGATATTGCCCAAGCCAATTATGACAAAGACACCGAAAACGGTATTTTACAATTCATTGACGATATAATTCAAAATAAAATACAAGTAAAGGCACATCCCGAAAAAAAGATTCACGCCAAAGTTTATATTTTACGTCCTGAACCATTTAATCAACATACACCTGCCACAGCAATCACAGGTTCTTCAAATCTTACGGATGCTGGACTTGGTGGAGGAAACTTTTATAATTATGAGTTCAATGTTCAACTAACAGAATATCCTGATGTTCAATTTGCTACCGCAGAATTTGAAAAACTTTGGGCTGAATCTGTTGATATATTGCCAGTTGATATTCAGGGCATCAAAAAGGACACTTATTTGAATGAAGAAACAAGTCCCTTTGAATTATATATAAAATTGCTGACTGAATATTTTGGAAAAAATATTGATTATGATCCAGACTCAATAGGTGATTTACCTCAAAACTTTAAAAAACTTTCTTATCAAGTTGATGCCGTCAATGAAGGCTTTAATATGCTGCTCAAACACAACGGCTTTATCTTGGCTGATGTTGTGGGATTAGGTAAAACTGTTATTGCAGCAATGGTTGCCAAAAAGTTTTTAATGCAAAATGGTAGAGAGAATACAAAAATATTAGTTGTTTATCCGCCAGCAGTTGAAAAAAACTGGAAAGACACTTTTAAGAATTTTAATATTGACAAATACACTAAGTTTATCACTAATGGAAGCCTGGAAAAAATATTAACAAAACATCAAGACTATTGGCAAAAAGAAGATTATGATTTGGTGATAGCTGATGAAGCGCACAAGTTTCGTAATCACAAAACAGGTGCTTTTCAAAACTTACAATTAATTTGTAAAAGTCCAAGAGCAAATAAGGGTTTGATTGAAGGTACTCAGAAAAAAGTAATTCTAGTATCTGCAACACCTTTGAATAACAAACCTGATGATATTTTTTATCAAATACAGATGTTTCAGGATGCTAGACAGTCAACACTTCCTATTACAAATTTGACGGCTTTTTTTAGTCCCTTAATGGAGCAGTACAAAAGCCTAAAACGCTTTGAAGAATTAGATGTAAATAAGCTTAGAGATATTTATGGGGAAATTCGCAAGAATGTAATTGAACCTATTACTATTCGGAGAACACGAACTGACCTGGAAAATATTGCTGAATATAAATTAGACTTAGCAGAACAAGAAATTAAATTTCCCAAAGTAGAACCACCTAAAAAAGTGGAATATCTAATGGATGAGAAACTAAATGAATTGTTTCATAAAACAGTTTTTTATCTAATAGATGAAGATCGAATCAAATACAGCCGTTACCAAGCCATTGCCGGATTAAACCCAGAAATTCAAAGCAAGTATTACGAAAACGCAGAAACGGTTTCTAAATCCTTAGCATTTATCATGAAAACTCAGTTGATTAAAAGATTAGAAAGTAGTTTTTATGCCTTTAAAAAATCCTTAAGCAATTTTCAACAAGCCACCGACAGAATGATTGAAATGTTTGCTAATGACAAAATATTTATCGCACCTGATACTAATGTAAACAAGCTATTAGATAAGGGTTGGAGTGATGAACAAATTGAAGAAGAAATAGAAAAATTAAGCGCAGACAATCCGAAAAACCAAACTTTTAAAAAAGCGGATTTCAAGCCAGATTTTCTTGAGAGTTTAGAGAATGATTCTCGACTTTTAAAGGAATTAGTCAAAGGTTGGGCTGCTGTAGAAAATGATCCAAAATTGGATGTGTTTATTGCACAATTAAATCAACTATTTCTTAACAAAAAAACTAATTTAGAAGGTAAATTGGTGATATTTTCGGAGTCAAAAGATACCGTTGAATATTTAACCGATGCTTTACAAAAGATAGGCAGAAAAGATGTGTTGGTAGTTTCGAGTAAAAACAGAAATCAATTGTATGATACGATAGTAACTAACTTTGATGCTAACTGTACGCAAGAAAAACAGGCAAACGATTATAGTATAATTATTACTACTGAAGTTTTGGCAGAAGGAGTAAACCTGCATCGTTCTAATGTCATTATTCACTATGATACACCTTGGAACTCAACCAAACTTATGCAAAGGATTGGGCGGGTGAATCGGATTGGTACTAAAGCCAATGCTATTTATAATTATGTTTTTTATCCTTCGGTACAAGGCGATTCGCAAATTCAGTTAAATAAAACTGCTTTTATGAAAATTCAGGCTTTTCATACCGCATTTGGGGAGGATAATCAAGTGTTTTCAACTGATGAAATTTTAGATGTAGTCAAACTTTTTAGCGGAACTTATAAGGAAGAACAAGACGAACGCTTAAAATTTCTTTACTTCCTACGCAATTTCAGGAAAAACAACAAAACTTGGTTCGATAAAATTAAAAAAATGCCTTTAAAATCAAGGGTGGGAAGAAGTTCAACTAAAATCAATAAACCTGATTTACAAAATGGCACGGCGGCCTTTTTAAAGACAGATAAAAAGTTTGAATTTTATTGGGTGGATAGCAACAACCAACCCAGAGAAATTACACCCATTGAAGCATTTAAGATATTTGAAGCCGATCGAAACGAAAAAAATGCAGAATTAATCGCCAGTCATCACGATCATGTAAACAACGCGATTCAACATTTTGAAACACTGGAATATGAGTTAGTTCAGGCGCAAACAGACCCGGAAGCATTAGGCGGTGTGGCGCAAAATGCAAAAAAATTCCTTTCCACAATTATTAACCATCCTAAATTAACTGAGAAACAAAGGGACAACATTAAGAAAATTATCAACCTGATTGATATAGGGAAATATACTAATTTACCTTCGGAGGTTGACAAGCTGCAAAAGAAAAGAGTAAACTTAGATACGGGAATTTTAGAAATTGATAAAATTGCTGAACGATATAGTGTTGATTTCTCGGATGTCCAAAAAGGACAAAAGAGAAAAGTTGAAAAACCAGTTTTAATCATTTCAGAATCTTTTGCATAATTATGACACAACAACCCTGGTCATTGAGCGAAGTCGAAATGAGCGAAGTCGAAATGAGCGAAGTCGAAATGAGCGAAGTCGAAATGGGCGAAGTCGAAATGGGCGAAGTCGAAATGGGCGAAGTCGAAATGACCGGAGTTCGACACTTCGACACTTCGACACTTCGACACTTCGACACTTCGACACTTCGACACTTCGACACTTCGACACTTCGACACTTCGACTACGCTCAGTGCACCGCTACGCTCAGTGTACCGCTTCGCTCAGTGCACCGCTTCGCTCAGTTACCTTTGATTTAAAACCATAACAAGTTATGACACCACAACAAATTCAAAATATATTCAAGCAACGTTACAATCAAGCCAAATGGAAACAATTTCTAGGCGAAACTTTTGCTAATGCTCAATTAACACCAACTCCCAAAACTCTGACTGGTATTGATATTAATGTAGCTTCTCAGGCGCAAAATTTAGGCTATATTCTGTTAGATGAAAATGGCATTGAACGACAAATTGCGGTGTATGAAGTAACGCTGGCCCCCGGTATTATCTTAGAACGCAATCGTGTAGGATTAAGAAATTTATTGCGTAAATATTGGAAAAATATTGATGCTGCTTTTATTGCTTATCATCGTCCAGAAAGTGCAAATTGGCGTTTTACTTATGTTTCGGAATTAACGGGCTATGATGCAGAAGGCGAATTTATAAAAATCAAAACAGAACCTAAACGCTACACATATCTATTAGGTGAAGGTGAAAGCATAAGAACGGCTGTTGAACGGTTTGAGCGCATTGTTAAAAAAGGGAGTAAAGCCACTTTAGATGATGTCAAAGAAGCTTTCTCAGTCGAGAAACTTTCTAAGACGTTTTTTGAGGAATATAAAAAACATTATGATATTTTTTGTAAATATATGGTTTCACAACCAGGTATTTACCAAACGATTTTTAATGGTGACGAAAAAGCTATCCGTGATTTTAATAAAAAATTATTAGGGCGGATTGTGTTTTTATATTTCATCCAGAAAAAAGGCTGGTTGGGTGTGCCAAAAAATCAAAGTTGGGGAAAAGGTGATTTTAATTTTTTAACTAATCACTTTCAAAGTTTTCAACATCCAGAACTTTTTTATCAGGATTTTTTATCGGTTTTATTTTTTGATACGCTCAACACCAAACGCCGGGATGATTTAATTAAATTGGGAGAGGGTGAAGCTTGCAGAATCCCTTATTTGAATGGTGGTTTGTTTGAAGAAGAAAATAAGCATCATCGCAACTTGATTTTTACTGCAAAGTTATTTGAAAATCTTTTCAACTTTTTTGATCAATACAATTTTACCATTTATGAAGATGATCCCAATGATCATACTGTGGCGGTTGACCCTGAAATGTTGGGGCATATTTTTGAGAATTTACTAGAAGATAATAAAGACAAAGGGGCATATTATACGCCCAAAGAGATTGTGCATTATATGTGTCAGGAAAGTTTGATTGAATATCTAACTACTTGGTTTGAAAATCAGGGTTATGATATTATTGGTTATGCCAGTATTGGGAATCCTCAACAACCGGAATTATTTCCGATAAACGAGTTCAGACAAGGACAATTAGAACTAGAAATTGTAGTCACATCCCCATCAAAAAAAATAGATCGGATATTAATTGAGAAGTTGCTTAAAAAGAATTTAGATGATCAGGATCAGAAATTAATAAAACAGTATTCTGCTGAATTTCATCAGGCATTAGATAGGGTAAAAATTTGTGATCCGGCGATTGGTTCGGGGGCTTTTCCGATGGGTTTATTGCACGAAATATTTACGGCTAAACAAACACTATATACTTTTGAATTTGGCAACACAACTAACTTTGATGCTTCGGGTGTGAAGCTAAATATTATCCAAAATAGTATCTATGGTGTAGATATTGAACGCGGTGCGGTGGATATTGCTAGACTACGTTTCTGGCTGAGTTTAATTGTTGATGAACCTGAACCGAAAGCTTTACCTAATCTTGATTATAAGATTGTGGTGGGTAATAGTTTGGTGAGTAAGTTAGATGATAAAATTATTGATATTGATTGGAATATAGATCAAACTGCTCACGGACTTTTTGGACACGATTTAGCTAAACAACAGCGCCTCTTGTTAAGGAAAATCAGTCAAGAACAAAAGGAGTTTTTTAGCCCAGATAGTGATAAGAAAAAACTCTCTGCTGACATCCGCAATCTAAAAATTGATTTGCTGATCAATCAATTGGAGTTAATGGTTAAAACCCAAGGACAAGAAACTGAACCCCTGGCTGTAAACTTTAAGGATAAAAAGAAATTTGTCAAAACCACTGAACTATATTATGAAACTATTGGTTGGAAAAATACTATTACTCAATTAAAGAAACTGAAAACTAAACCAGAATTATCGCTTAATTTCTTTGATTGGAAATTAGATTTTCCTGAAGTTATGAATGAAAAAGTTGCGGAAAAAATAGGTTTTGATATTCTCATTGGAAATCCGCCTTATGTATTCGCTAGAGATAGCAAAAGTAAAGGGATAACTCAAGCTGATAAACAATATTTTTCAAAACATTATCAAGTCACAGAATATCAACTAAATTTATATCCTTTGTTTATTGAAAAAGGGTACAATCTTTTAAAAAATAAAGGTTTACTTGATTATATAACACCTAATAATTGGTTAACTATTAATACTAATAAAAACGTAAGAAAATTTATTTTAGATAATTCTAATATAAAAATAGTTAACTTTTATGCTAAAGTTTTTGAAAGTGCTGATGTAGATAGTTCAATTATACTGTTTGAAAAATCTCAACAAAATAAATCTATTGAATTATTGGAATATACAGATAATTTTTATTCTATTTTTGAAACAAAAACTAATTATTTTTTACAGCAAAAAGATTATATTATTAATCTTGAAGCTTTTAAAAATAATGAATCACTTAATTTATTAGAAAAAATAGAATTACAATCAATTCAACTAAAATTAATTGCTGATGTTAAAGCAGGTTTACAAGCTTATGAAAGAGGAAAAGGGAACCCTCCACAAACAGAAGAAATGAAAGAAAATAGAGTTTATCATAGTACCACTAAAATCAATGATGATTATATTAAATATTTAGATGGTAAAGATGTTTGTCGTTATTATTTAGGCTGGAGTGGCGAATATTTAAAATATGGTGATAACTTAGCTTCTCCAAGAAAAGATTTTTCTTTATTTTCGACTCCTCGAATTTTAGTCAGACAAATACCTTCCCCTTTACCCTATTCTATCAATGCTTGTTTTACTAAAGAAATTATTTTAAATGATAGAAATTCAATGAATATTATTAATATTCAAGAAAATTCGATGTTAATTTTAGGAATTTTAAACAGTAAATTAATATCTTATTGGTTTGCTCATAAATTTGGTAAACTACAAAGAGGGATATTTCCTCAATTTAAAGTTAATGAATTAGCTACTTTTCCTATTCCAAAAAACTTTGGTAATTATAAACAACCATTAATAAAATTGGTAGATGAGATATTGAAAAAAAAGAAAAAAGATGTTAAGGCAGACGTATCAGAAATAGAGCAACAAATAGACAATTTAGTTTACCAACTTTACGAACTAACTTATGACGAAGTAAAAATAATAGACCCGGAATTTGCGTTAACTGAACAAGAATATGATGCCATCAAAGTAGAATAAAATAGCCCCCGTATTTTGCCAGCGCATTGAAAAACTGCACAAACAATTCCCTGTCCCTGAACCAGCAACGGGCTAGAAAACAGAAACAGGAAAAGTCAATTAATTATGGCGTTGAATATATCGCTAATTAGGTCTTCCTGGTTTAGCTTTAATAACTCCTTGAGGTCGATCGAGTAACTTTAACAGTTCAAACCAGACTAAGCTAATCGCTCCACCTCCCAAACAAATTGCCAAGTCGATCGGATGCAGCAAAGAGAAGCTAAACAATTGACGCAAGAAGGGGACATACAGCACCAATACAAGGAAGAGCAAGCCACCACCAATCACCCACCAAAGGGCAGCATTGGGGGATTGCAGTATTTTTAAGCTGAGGCGCGAGGTCGAACTTTCGCTCAAAATTAGTCCTAAATTTGCCAAAATCAACGTCGTAAACGTTAACGCACGGGCATCAAGTTCGCCTTGTCTGCGATATAGCGAGATCATAAATATCGCGAGAACGATCGCTAAAATCACCACACCTTGTAGCACCGCCAAACCCACAGTTTTCCTGCCAAATAAGGGTTCTTTGGAGTTGCGGGGAGGACGCTGCATCACCGTTGCTTCTGCGGGTTCGGCTTCTAACACAATCGAGCAAGCTGGATCGATAATCAAATGTAAAAATGCAACATGAACGGGAAGTAATACTAACGGCAACTTAAACAACACTGGAATTAAAGACATCCCTGCGATCGGAATATGAATCGCTAGAAGATATGCCATTGCTTTACGGAGATTATCAAAAATTCGCCGTCCAAGTTTGACCGCTTGCACGATGGATGAAAAATCATCATCTAATAACACTAACGCCGCCGATTCACGGGCAACATCCGTGCCTCGCTGCCCCATTGCAATCCCAATTTGGGCAGATTTTAAGGCTGGGGCATCATTCACGCCATCCCCCGTCATTGCAACGATTTCACCCTTGGATTTCAAAGCATTAACTATCCGCAATTTTTGTTCGGGAACGGCTCTTGCAAAGATATTTGTACTTTGAATGCGCTCCTGAAGTTCATCGTCACTCATGCGATCTAATTCTGCTCCGGTGACAATGGCTCCCATTTGCATCAATCCAACTTGACGAGCAATGGTTTGAGCAGTTTCTGGATAATCACCCGTAATCATCACTACTCGAATCCCAGCGGTATAACATTCTTTAATTGCCGCCGCAACGGTTGGACGCACGGGATCAGAGAGTCCAACTAATCCTAGAAATTGAAAAGGAAAGTCATGTTGTTTATCGGGTAAACTATCAAGATTGAGCGACGGATGAGGCGGCAAAAATGGGGGTGGCGCACCAAGAAGAGGCGCTTTAGCAACACCTAATACCCGCAATCCTTGCTCTGCCATTTTACTGATTTGCGCGGCTAGAATTTGCTGCTGTTCGGGCGTGAAATGACAGAGATCCGCGATCGCTTCTGGCGCTCCTTTGGCGGCAATTTCATACTGTTTGCTATCGGCCGACTGCCAAACGTGAGACATTGCTAATAGCTCCGGTGAGAGCGGATATTCTCGTAATAGTTTCCAATCGTTGTGCAGATGTTCGGTATCCGCGAGATAGCGATCGCCCAATTGCTTAAACGCTTTTTCCATTGGATCAAACGGATCTCTTTGGCTTGCTAGAATGCAGAATTCTACTAATTCATGTACTGTTTCGGGAAGCGGTTCTTTTGAATGTAATCCTAAACTATATGGCTGAGAATTTTCTGACTGGTTGTATGCAAATAGTTGTTGCACAGCCATAATATTCTGAGTCAACGTCCCGGTTTTATCCACACACAAAACCGTTGCAGAACCCAAAGTTTCAACCGCCGAAGTGCGACGAGCTAAGACATGATTTTGAGAAATGCGCCAAGCTCCTAATGCTAAGAAGATTGTCACAACAACTGGAAATTCGTTCGGCAAAATTGCCATCGCCAATGTAATGCCCGCGAGAATTCCTTTGAGCCAATCTCCTCGCATGAGTCCATAAATCACCACAATCACTACACACAACAATAAAGCGATGCCAAACAAACGACTCACTAACCGATTCATTTCCTGTTGCAAAGGTGTCGGTTCTGGCTGCACTTTTTGTAATGCTTTGCCAATCTTGCCCATCTCTGTTTGAGCGCCGATCGCTTGGACTTTAGCTATTCCTTGTCCCTGCACAACTAAGGTGCCAGAAAACACAAATGGTAACTCATCTCCCCCCGGACGAGCCATCTCTACGCTACCCACCGCCGCAACTTTGCGAACTGGTAAAGATTCCCCGGTTAATAATGATTCATCTGTCGATAAATTGGAGCAAGAAAGCACGATCGCATCCGCAGGAACCCGATCGCCTTCTGCTAGCACTAAAATATCTTCCCGGACGACTTCTCGCCCCGCAATCCGTTTTCGCTCCCCATCTCGAATCACTAAGGCGCGAGGACTGGAAAGATCGCGCAAGGCTTCTAGGGCGTGTTCGGTTTTGCCTTCCTGGTAAAGGCTGATCCCCGCGATCAAAAAGACGAATCCTAACAAAATTAGGGCTTCTTGTAGGTCGCCTAAAATCCAATAAATGACACCACCGCCGACTAGCAAGAGAAAGATTGGATCTTGAACGATCTCCCAGGCGATCGAGAAAAGATTGCGCGATTGTGCTGAGGGGAGTTCATTGTAGCCTTCGTCTTTGAGTCGGGCGATCGCGTCTTGTTCAGATAAGCCAGTTACGGTATTGATATCAACTGGTGAAACCATAATTTGTTTTTTGATAACTTTTTTTGATAACATTGATAGAATCAAGGAAATCGGATCATGCATCAATCAAAACAGTAATTCAATACTAACTTTACGCAGGTTTCTGCAACAGATCTACCATAATTTTTAAACTCAGGTATTCTGTGGATTTAAGTTGTTTTTCGAGATGAGCTATGTGAAATTGAGGAAACATTATTATATAGATGGCACTACTGAACAATTTTGACCCCATCTTTTTTGCCTCTTGCGTAAATTCGCCATATATAAGGCTTTGGGCGGGGCTCTCACCCGTCAAATACCTCTTGCATAAATACTTAAATTGTCATGTTTATCGCAGTCAAAAATAGGCGCGTGATTCTTCAATCCAGGAGCGTTTCGTTCAGTATGACATTATTTTGGGACTTTTGCAAGCGGTATATTGATTTGAGCCTCAGTGGATTCCTTTTTAGAAGTAGGCCGCCTATGAAACCACATAGAAAGTCCAGTAAAAAGTAATATGAACAAGCCCATCGCATTCAGGAAGGGATAAATGACTTCTAGATTAAGTGCTCCAAACTGTCCCTTGTGCCAATGTAATAACCATTTAAACCCATCTTCTTTGCCTGCCAAATCAACTATCTGATAAACCGTTCCTGTAATGGTTGTCAGCAACAGAGGTAACAACATAATGGGAGCAAGTGTGCGATGAAGATGGCGAATATCTTGAAAATATTGGCTGTTATTTTTGGCGGTTGTCATCAAATAATTTCCTTGATGTGTGGGGAGATAAAAAATGAGTTCATTTTACCTTTTTGATCGAGGTGGAATTAAATAGAAGATTACTGTAGAGTGGGCAATGCCCACCCTAGGGTTTAATCTTCACCAGGCCCTGAGTTTGTTGCCTTTATTGCAATTTATCCGCTGTCAACTAATGCCCCTACAAGCTGGGTTGAATCGTGTCTTGCTTCTCCATAGTTTCCGCAGCAGTTTCAGCATCTCGTCTGGTGCAAATCGCTTCCAAGGTTGCTTTTTCTGCTTCTTCTATCGCCGCCATTGCTAATAAAATCGCTGTATTTGCATAGTCTTCAGCTTGCTCTGCCCGATGTTCGAGTTTCGTGAGTTCGCGACTCGCTTTCCATTCCTCGATATTCGATTTCACCTCAGATTCTTTTTCTTCAAATTGAGTTTTGAGCTTGGCTCGGTACTCATCGAATTCTTGTTTCTTAGCCTCTAGCTTTGTCTTCACTTCGTCGAGTTTCGATTGAATCTCAGCTTGAGTTTTCTTCGGCGCAGATTGAATGCTTTCCTTCAGAGATTTTGCTCGATCTTCAACTGCTTCTAAATTGTCATGAAGTTGTTTGGTGAAGTTGTCAATTGCAATACTCATGATGATGCCTCTAGTATGTTGAGTTTCTAAAATTAGTCGAGAGTGTTATTAAATGACCAGCCAGCTATAAAAGTCGTTGTTGTCAATGACCTCGTTGACTTTACTGGTGAAAACTGAAATAACTCCTTTATGATTTCAGGATGCGGAGTTATTGCCATCTATCTTAGGTTTGAGATGTGAATATCTTGAGAGGTAGATCTAGCCGTCGCCCCTGTTATGACATTGATGATGGCTTCCACCCTTAATAGTTAAGCATCTTGACGAATGACTCCTGACTCCTGGTGCATCGCAAAAATAGTGTGAACGAGTAACCATGACCCAATAATCGTTACCACTGCCAGAATTACCTGGGGAATCACTACACTGATATCCTTTTCCAGTAATTTTTATTCTCCTTCTTCTTGGTTGGAAGTATCTTCTGGAAACCGAGTAGAATCCTCCGGTGGTTGAGATGAGGCCATGCGTTTTTGCTCCTGGGATACCCATTCCCATGCAATCAAACAACCTAGGGTTAAACCTGCTAGCATTAGTGCCAATGTCCATGAGAACTGACTGGGAAATTGGCGATCGATCCAGATTCCTAGCGCCATTCCTAACAAAGTTGGTACGACAATTGACCAACCGACTAAGCCGGCGAAACCTAAACCAAACCAAACACCGCCATAGGGTTTTGCTTGGCGAGCATAAATCTTGCGTCGTTCTTTATTGCCGATCGCCTTGGTGAAGGTATACCAAGGCGATCGCGACTTACGCGAGTGAGGATCTGGGTTATTCAAAGATATTCTCCTAACTCGATAAAGCGCCGAATCGTGCTGACTTCTAGCTTTGCTAAGACTGAACGTGCTGTTGTTTCCCGTTCATCAATTAAGCGAAACTGTTGCTCAACGGTTTGTCTCAAAATTCCCAAATCGCCACCTTTGACAGCGTGTTGGGTTGCGACTGTTACCCGATCGCCATGTTTGATCAAAATCCCTTGATCGATCGCTAAAAATTCTTCTTGTCCTTGTGGCGAGACAAAGGATAACAGACTTGGTATGAGCGTCGCGACAAAATCTAAATGACGAGGAAGCAAGCAAAACATCCCATTCTCCGCTTCCGCAATTACTTTGAGCGCGCCTGTTTCGAGCATGATTTTAGTGGGCAAAACAACTTTGAGCCGCATTTCTGAACGCATTTCTGAACGCATTTCTGATTGCGAAGAAGTCATGATTTTGTCTCCATGTTTCAGAGTTTAGATCCCCCTAAATCCCCCTTAAAAAGGGGGACTTAATCAATTCTCCCCCTTTTTTAAGGGAGTAGGGTGTGAGTAGGGTGTGAGTAGGGGTTGAGTAGGGGGAAAGCTAGGGGGGGATCTCTTCAGCTTCATCAATTGTGCCGATCATGTAGAGCGATCGCTCTGGTGCATCGGAAAACTCGTCATTGAGAATACGATCGCATCCTGCGATGGTATCGCTCAATTCTACTACTTTCCCGATCAAACCTGTAAACTGGGTAGTCGAAAAGAAAGGTTGAGTGAGAAAACGTTCTAAACGTCGCGCTCGATAAACGACTTTGCGATCGCCGATCGATAATTCTTCTAAGCCCAACATCGCGATGATATCCTTGAGTTCTTCATAGTTAGCAAGGGTTTGGCGGACTGCTTGAGCAACCTGATAATGGCGATCGCCAACGATATGAGGCATCAACATTTTGGAATTTGATTGCAGCAAATCCACGGCGGGATAGAACCCTTCACTCGACCGTTTGCGTGACAATACAATCGAAGCTGACAGATGCGAAAACGCATGAACAGCAGAGGGATCAGTGAAATCATCGGCGGGTACATAAATTGCTTGAATGGAAGTAATCGCCCCCGCCGATGTGTTGCAAATACGCTCTTCTAGTTGCGCGAGTTCGGTGGCGAGAGTTGGTTGATAGCCTACCCGCGAAGGTAGTTGTCCCATCAGCCCTGACACTTCTGCACCTGCTTGGATAAAGCGAAAGATATTATCGATCAACAGCAATACATCTTGTTGGGTGCGATCGCGAAAATATTCTGCCATCGTCAATGCTGCATGACCTACCCGAAATCTGGCTCCCGGTGGTTCATTCATCTGTCCAAAAACCAAGACAGTGTTTTGGAGAACGCCCGTTGCTTCCATTTCTTGATATAGATCGAGAGCTTCGCGACAGCGTTCGCCAATTCCACAAAATAAACTCACGCCTTGGTGCTGCTTGACCATGTTATGAATCATTTCTGTGATTAGCACGGTTTTACCAACACCTGCACCACCAAGCAACCCCGCTTTACCGCCACGTTCCAACGGTGCCAGCAGATCGATCGCCTTGATGCCAGTTTTGAGGATTTCGGCTTTGGTGACTCGCTCTGACAAGGCGATCGGCGTAGCATGGATCGATCGCCATTCGCCACCTGAAATAGATGCTTTACCATCGATCGCTTCACCAAATAGGTTTAACATTCTCCCTAATAGGCGATCGCCTACTGGAACTTGCAACGGGTGCTGCGTATCAATCACAATCTCGCCGCGTGCCAAACCTGCGGTTGGTGCAAGGGCGACACCCCGCACCACCTGAGCGCTGAGATGGGAAACTACCTCGATCGCAATATTTCCTGTTTTTCCTGTTTGCAACTGGCTATAGAGCTCTGGCAACCGTTTGGGGAAATGGATATCGATGATGCTGCTACGCACAGAGATAACAGAACCAAGATTTTGCTCTTGGGAATGATTTGAGAGGGAAGATGATTTAATGCTTTGATTTCCATTCATCTGATGTCATCACTCGTTTAGTTCCGATGGTGTCCTAGTTACAATCTGATGGGAGCTTTCTTTTGAGCGATCGCAATTAGAGAATGTTTGAGAAATTAACGCGACGATAGATTTCTTGCATGGGAAGTTCTATATTTAAGCTCTGCAAGGTAAGTATCTGATCGAGCCGATCGCAAATTTGTAATTCCCAGCGATCTCCTTGATCGAGCTTGTGATATTGCTCAACATAGGGTTCGATTTGACTAACGAGCAGATATTCACAAAAGCTGGGAATAGAGCGATATTTTCTAAACTTATCGCCGCGATCATAAGCTTCAGTAGAAGGAGATAGAACTTCCACAATCAGTAAAGGATTGAGAATTTCATCTGTACGATCGGCATTAAATTCTGGCTCACCATTAATTACAAGGACATCCGCATAGGTGCCATGATTAAAACTTGGAATCCAGAGCCGCATATCGCCATTGTAGACCTGAAAATTTGTATCACGGACGGCCTTATTTAGACAAGTTGTTATGTCTACGGCAATCCTACTGTGAGTTGCTGTTCCTCCTGGCATAGTTATAACTTCTCCGTTGCAATATTCATAACGCTCTTCAGCAGTCTCGGCGATCGCACGATATGCTTCTACAGTCATGGGAATTTTAGATCCCTCGCCAGTCGCGGGACTCGATCTAGATTCGGTCGATCTATTTGGCGGTGTCGGTGTAACTTGAGCAGATGTGATTAAAAGAGTCATGATCGTACCTCTGAGATACTATACCGATTAATTTTACATCCGATTTTGGCGATCGCAGAATGTTTGAGAAGTCCTACCTTTGCATCAACTCAAAGCCTGAAATAATTTCTAGCAATTCACCTGTAATTGCAGATTGGCGTTCTTGTTGAAAACGACCATTAAATTCTGTGAGCCGATCTTCGATGTTTTTTTCAGCAACTTGCATAGAAGCAAGACGGCTAGCATTTTCGCTCGCAAGAGACTCACCAAACGCCCGATAGAGCGAAATAAAGAAATATTGTCGTAATAGAGACGCAACCAAAGCATCACTCGGCATAGTAAAAGTCGGTATTGTCCGCGATCGCCATGTTTGGCTTTCGATATATTGCAGCCAAGCGCGATCGAGCGGCAATAATTGCAACTTGTATGGCTCATAAAACATATTGGAATGTAAGTGGTTGTAGAACAAGAGGATGCGCGCAACTTGCTGGCGATCGCGCCACGTAGCAATATGCAACAAAATTTCTTGCACCATTGACGTGATCCCCGCTAGGGAACTTGGCATGACGAAAGTCTGCTCGATCGCATAGTCTGCGGTTTCTAAATGGGTGATCAGTCTTGAGCCGATCGCGAAAATCGCAAGTTGTTCTTGTGCGATGTTCAACTTCTCTAATTCGGCGATCGCATAGCGGCTAATCTGTTCATTAAATTGACCACACATTCCTTGCTCAGAGCCAAAGATCATCACGCCGCAACGACCAACAGAACCATTCAAAAGGGCGCGTGGGTAACAGGCGGGGCGATCGCCATTAGTATATGTGGGCGCCATTGCAACGTGCAGAGCCATTTCGATGGTACGGTTATATTCAGCAAGGGAAACAACCGCCTGTTCGTATTGATGGATATTTACCGCCGCTAATACTTTCATCATTTTGACTACGGATCGCAGCTCTTCGGCAGTGTGGATTTGGCGTTGGAGAAACTCAAGAGATGACATAGTTACACCTCTAAAACTATGGCGATCGCATTTTCGGCAATCTTGAGTAAGGCATGGCGATCGGCATCAGTCAATACAGATCCGCTTTCGATTTGCAGGCTCATATCGGGTAACTGAGTAGATATGGCTTGGGCGATCGCTTGCTCGGCAATGGCAATTTTGGCGATCGGGACGCGATCGAATAAACCTGCTGTCACCGAAAGCAACACAGCGATTTGCACAGCCGCCGCCATTGGTGCATATTGCTTTTGTTTGAGAATTTCACGCACCCTTCGCCCACGTTCTAACGTGAGACGAGTCGATTCTTCTAAGCGCGTACCAAAGCGAGAGAAAGCCTCCAGTTCTTCAAATTGAGAATAGGAAAGACGCAAATCTCCAGAAACAGAACGATAGGCTGGGAGTTGAGTTTTGCCACCAACTCGTGAAACCGATTTACCGATTTCGATCGCCGGTAATACTCCCTTTTGAAAGAGAACTGGCGAAAGATAAATCTGTCCATCGGTAATCGAAATTAGATTAGTTGGAATATAAGCAGCCATGTTTTGCGCTTCTGTTTCGAGGATTGGCAATGAAGTTAAGGAACCACCACCACGTTCAGCATTGAGATGGGTAGAACGTTCGAGTAAGCGCGAGTGAATGTAAAAAATATCCCCTGGGTAAGCTTCGCGTCCGGGAGGGCGGCGCATTAAGAGCGATAGTTCTCGATAGGCGCGAGCATGATTAGTCAGGTCATCGTAAACGATTAGTACATCGCGCCCTTGATCTGTAAAATATTCTGCCATTGCAGTCGCGGCATAGGGCGCGACAAACTGTAATCCCGGTGGTTCTTCTCCTGCTGCCATTACGACCGTTGTATAGGCCATTGCGCCCTGTTCATAGAGGTCGGCAATCAGCTTGGCAACAGCGGCACTGCGCTGTCCGATCGCACAATAGATACAGAGAATATTTTTGCCTTTTTGATTGATGATTGTATCGAGGGCGAGAGCGCTTTTACCTGTTTGGCGATCGCCTAAAATCAATTCTCTCTGTCCGCGTCCAATCGGAATCAGGGCATCGATCGCTTTAATTCCTGTTTGCAAAGGCACATTCACGGGCGATCGATCCATGATTGGAGGAGCATCACGTTCAGCGGGACGACGCCCTGAAGTTCGCACCGCGCCTTTACCGTCGAGGGGACGACCAAGAGGATCGATCACTCTTCCCAGCAGCGTGTCGCCCACGGGGACATCGAGAACTTTGCCAGTGCGCCGCACTTCCGTACCTGACTGAAGTTTATCGCTAGAATCCAGTAGAATTACCCCAACTTCGTCGGGATCGAGGTTAAACACCATCCCCAGACTGCCGCCAGCAAAACGGACAATTTCTTCTGACTGCACATGAGGCAAACCGATGATTCTAGCAATTCCTTGCCCAATTGATTGTACAATCCCGATCTCTTGCGATCGCAATTTCGCTTGATGGCGATCGAGAACTTGAGCATAAAGTGCAAAAGTATCTTGTAAAACTGTCTGTAAAGCTTCTTCTGTTTGGTGCATCATGCTTCCTCATAATTTGTCGAAGCTAACGGTGGCTGAGCGAATTCGAAGCTAACGTTGGCTGAGCGAAGCGTGGTTCGACTACGCTCACCAACCGTCGCACGCTCGCGTAGTCGAAGTGTTCGACTACGCTCACCAACCGTCGCACGGTGGCTGAGCGAAGTCGAAGCTAACATTATTTCTAAACCGTGACCGATTCTTCTGCAAAAACCGTAACTAAATTCTCGGTAATTGTATCTAAGTAAGCATCTATACTCCACGCGAGTTTATAGCCAGTGCCGCGCAATTCAATTCCACAAATTAGATTAGATTGGATTTCACAAGTCAGCGCGATTTTGTCTGAACCCACCGCGCTGAAGTAATCTTGCAAAACCCTAGCGATCGCTTCACAAATATCCGTCGGTAGCGTGAACGTACTCACCAACGTCAAGGGAATGCTATCTTTTGTGGAAGTAGTTAATGTCGTCACCAATTCAGCACGCTCTGGTTCAGTCAAATCTCGCAACCTTTGCAAAAATATCCTGGCAATCTGCGTTTCTAATTCCGACTCTGCCAAGTCAGTCAACACTCGCCGCACAGTTGTCTGTAATTGCTGGATGGTGCGATAGGATACCTCCCGCAAAAAAGCATCTCTCTGACGTTGGAGAATAGATTGCCATTGCGATCGCTCTGTCACCACAGACTCCTGTATTTCTTTTAATAAGCGTTGGCGAGTTTGCTCCGCTTCTAATTTTGCTTGGGTGAGCAATTCAGTCTGTTGGGCGGCTAAGTTATGCTGCATTTCCTGATAACGTTCGACCTCCTGTTGTGCTTCTTTTTTTTGTTGTGATGCTGACAACAAGCGATCGCCGATCGTCTTTTCGCGACGTTCCATTGCCTGTGTAATCGGTTTATAGAGCAAGCGTTGCAGCACAAAAATTAACACAAAAAAGTTGACAATTTGCGCGAAGAATGTAAACCAGTTAATCTCCACCTCATCAGCCTCCTACTTTGGCGAATGCACCGATCGCATAGTTCCAAAATGGATTAGCAAATAGCAGAATTAGCGAGATCACAAAGCAATAAATTGCCACGGATTCGATAAAGGCTAAGCCTACAAACAGAGTGCGGGTGATTGTATTCGCTTCGTCGGGCTGTTGGGCGATCGCGCTGAGAGCTTGAGCAACGGCTTTACCTTCACCGAGAGATGGGGCGATCGAGCCGATCGCCATTGTCAGACCCGCCGTTAAGATTGACACAGTGCCAATAATTCCAACTAAAAGTGATAGAGATTCATTCTGAGCCATGATTTTCGTTACTCGCAGAACCAATATAAACAACTGCTAAAATTGCGAAAATATATGCCTGAATTAAGCCAGTCAACAAGCCTAAAGCCTGCATAATGATGGGAAAAAAGAAGGGCGCGATCGAGATTAAAATTGCACCAATCATTCCTTCACTCATCACATTACCAAACAATCGCACTGCTAGAGCTAAAGTCCGCGAGAGTTCGCTGATTATATGAAAGGGTAATAAGATCGGACTTGGTTCTAGGTAATGGCGGAGGTATTTCCAGATTCCTTGCTGACGAATACCAAAAACGGGAACAGCAAAAAATACGGATACCGCGAGGGCGGCAGTGGTGGAAAGTGAGCCCGTGGGCGGGTGATAGCCAGGAACGATCGCTAAGAGATTGGAGGTAGCAATAAAAATAAACAGAGTTCCCACAAAGGGCAAATAGCGATCGGGATTTTGTCCACTGGTTTGCTGAATCTGCTCGCGTAAACTGACAACCAAAACTTCCAGCAGGTTTTGCCAATGGGATAACTGCGGGTCAGTCGAGAGTTTGCGTGTCACCAGCCAAGCGCCAATTCCTAACAGCAACATGATCATCCATGTGAAGACCAAAGTGGCGTTAATTGTCACGAATTCCCACTGCCAATAGACGATCGCATCTGAACTAATATGCATTGAGTCTCCTGGGTAATTTCTGCTGCAACTTGTTAATCATGCGATTGCGTACCCAAATGAACGCGCCTACGCCAACGAGCAGATGCCAAATTGCGTATTCTTGGGCGATCGCTAGCACCAAGGCAAATCCGGCGATCGCGATCGCTAGTCGCCCAAAAAAGCTGCCAAACATTAACAGAATCGGGTTTTGGGCTGTAGGTAATTTTTGCACCGTCATCCACAAGCCACGAAAGTAGAGATTTCCCAGCAAAATTCCTAATATGAAAGTAACAGGTAAAAACAAGAGGCTGTTCATGGTAATCTCCTAGCAGCGGATTTGGGAGCAGTCAAAAAAGCAGAGCCTTGAATTGTAGAATGAGTCAGAGTAATTTATGGATTGATCAAATAGCTGTTTCTATCTCTCTATTTTAGTCTAAACTTAACTGCTTTAATCCCTCTAAAGTCAGAGATTATGGCTAAGCAGATTTCACCGTTACTTGATTACTGGCTCTCAAGCATTACCCTTACCTGCAAAAGCTCTGGATATTTTTCTTCGCTGACCTTTGGATATAGCAACCGCCAAGGCGGTTAGGGCACTTTAGTCATTGCTTCCTGAGCGGAGCGTCGCCCTGAGCCCTTCGACGCAGTTTACCCTGAGCGNNCAGGATAAACTCCGTCGAAGGGTCGAAGGGAGCAATGACCTTCTTCGCCTTGGCGACTGCTATACTTAAGATTCACTTCCTTCAACTGGTTGTAAATGATGCCAGCTACTACAAAGCGAGTCAACCATTTATGATCTGCTGAGAACAGGTATCAAGGGGCCTATGCTGTGCTGGTGTGATTGAACATACAGCAGATTCCACCTTTATGAAGTACACCCTGATCGCTCCCCCTATGGACACCGCTACCTGTCCTTCTTCCTATCAACTTGGTGATAGTGCCAAGCATTCCTGCTCCGTTGGCCGGAGCAATTTCTATCGATCGCCTCTCCCGATGCAAATGGTTGAAAGACTTTTAATTCAGCAACTTAAACATCCTCCTATTCCTAGGGTTCTTTCGTAAGTCCTAATTTAGCTAAATCAGTTAATTCCATAATGATATCCGTTTTAAAATTCAGCACTAAATCTTTGAGGGCATTCGCGATCGCCCCTTGAGAAGTAGGTATTTGTTCAATTAATTCCAGCAGGACATCCGCATCACAATAGTAAGCCGCCTCATACATTTGTTGTAACCATTCGGGGGGCATTATTGCTAAAGCATCTCTAGACAATTCAATCCTCGTTAGGGAAGAAGGCTCTTGAGAGGTAATGGGCGGGATGGGATCAGCTTGAGCCTCGTCTAGCGACAGTATCTCCGTTAACATTTGCAATAACTTTCTGAGCGTGTAAGGTTTGAACAAAAATGTTTTGACATTAGCATCTAATGCCAGTTTTATGTTATTAATAAGTCCGCTAGTCGCAATAATTTTCACCATAGGATTAATGCTTTGCAACGCGCGCATTGCGGAAACACCATCTAGGTTGGGCATCATCATATCCATTAACACGACACTGATTTCCTGTTGATGTTCCCTATAGAGAGCGAGGGCTTCAATCCCATCACTAGCGAGTATTGTTCTGTAGTTATAGTTTTCTAGAGAAGTCTTTGTTACCTCTCGAATAGAGGCTTCATCATCCACAATTAAAATCAACTCGCCCTTACCTCTAGGCATTGCTTCTTCTACAGTTGTGATGCTCACTTCTCCCTCTATAGCTGGTAAGAAAACCTTAAATTCCGTACCCTTGCCCAACTCGCTATAAACCTTGACAAAACCGCCATGATTTTTGACAATTCCCATTACTGTTGATAATCCTAGCCCTGTTCCTTTGCCAACTTCCTTGGTAGTGAAAAACGGGTCAAAAATTCGGTTTAACAATTCGGGCGGAATACCCATTCCTGTATCAGCCACCGTCACAACCACATAAGAGCCTGCTTTTGCTTCCAAATTCATCAGGGCATCATCTTCATCCAATTGGCGATTTTCGGCATAGATGGTCAAACTTCCCCCTGATGACATGGCATCCCTAGCATTAATCATCAGATTCAGAAATACTTGATGTATCTGGGTAGCATCAGCCGAGATAGTCCATAGTTCCTTTGTTGGAATGTCGGCCGAAATATTGATTGATTTGGGAAATGTCTGTTGAGCAATACCGATCAATTCTAGGAGCAGGTAGCCTACTTGTAATATTACAGATTGATATTCCGTGGCTCGACTAAAAAGCATAATTTGCTTGACCAACTCAGCCCCACGTTTAGCACTACTAGAAAGGAGTGTCAACAGTTTTTGTGTCTGTTCATCCATATTGGGTAATTTGAGAGGAAGCAGTTGACTAACTCCCAAAATCGGGGTGAGAATGTTATTGAAATCATGGGAAATTCCACTTGCTAACGTTCCTAAGCTCTCTAATCGTTGGACATGGTAATATTGTTTTTCGAGTTTTTTTCTCTCGGTAATATCACTGTTAACTACGAGAATACATTTGGGTCTTGAAAATTTATTTTCTAGCAGTGTGTTACGACTTTCTACGATAATCTTATTGCCTGCTTTGGTGTTTTGTTCTATTTCACCTGTCCAACTACCTTGTTCGATAGTTGTTTGTAAAGCCTGAGTCAGAGAAATTTCTTGATTAAATAGAGTTTGAGTTTTTCGCCCTATAATTTCGGTGGCTGTCCAACCATATAAACGTTCAGATCCTTTATTCCAAAATAAAATGTTGTCGTCTAAATCATGTACAAAAATGGCATCAGTAGCAAGATCAATTAAGGCTGCTTGTTCGGCAATTTTTTGCTCTGTTTCTTTGCGTTGGGTAATATCCGTAATAATTTCTATGCCCACCCAACAATCTTGCTCTTGATCCCATTCAGCGACATAGTTTGAGGAAAGCCAGCGAATAGTGCGATCGCCATGCCTAAAACGATATTCGATCATACCCGATCGCCCTGCTTTAATATTTTCCACCAATGAGACAAAAGCCTTTTCTCGGTCTTCAGGTAGGATATTAGCCGTAACTAGGGAGGAATCGGCTTGGACGGCTTCTAAAGTATAGCCAAAAATCAGTTGAGTTCCCCCTGTCCAAGAATCAATCTCTAAAGTGCCATCAGTCAAAAGACGAAAATTATTAATAACCACGATCGCATTATTGAGAATCTGACTGAGTTTCGCCGCTTCTTTAATTTTAGATTCGGTAATATCAGTCACAATAATACTATTCAATAAAAGCTCATCTATCCTAAATTGTTTAATCGATAATTTGACAGGTACTTCCTTATTTTCCGTTGCTGTGAACAAGGATAATTCTCTGGTGAGCGTTTCCTCTTTCTCAACCTGCTGCAACAGCAGTAAAACCGCTTTTCTATCCTTGGGAGCAATAAAGGGTTCTAACCCAGAGCCAATCAGATTTTTTAAAGGACAATTTAAAATTTCTGAGAGTCGCTTATTACAGTACAAAATTAAACCTTCAGAAGAGACAGTTGCCGCTCCTTCCCCCATTTGTTCCACTAAACACTGATAAACATAATCTGAACCCTGAAGCGTAAAAACTCGATCCCCTTGCTGCGTAGAAACAACAACAGCATCAACTTCCCCAGAACGAATAGCCTGCAACGTTTCTTCCGTCACATTTAGGCGTTCCTGCACTTCTGCTAATTGCCGATGTAGCGTTTCGACTTCCTGGCGCAATTTTTCAAGAGGAGCCTGGGTATCCTTCATTGCTTTCTTCTCCAATCATATTTTTAGGCACAAGATTAAGACCAATTAAGACTTTTTCCGTATTCGATAAATTGCCAATAATCTTTTGTCAGGGCAGAGGTAACTCTTTAACCAAGGTGGGAACAGCCACAATATTCTCAGAAATAACGGCTTCTGTCTGTTGATAAATATCAATAACTTCTAACTCATAACGTCCTTGGAGATGTTGCTCACAAATTTTTTTGATATTTTGCAACGCCTTCACCGATTGGAGCGTTGTACCTGAAATATAAAGACGTAGGATATAATGCTGTTCCTTAGATTGGGACAGAGCCTGTTCAAACAATTCTGTGGTTGTGAGTTTTACATCTTCTGAGTCAGTCATTATTAGCGCCTAAGTTACTGTCAAAATATTGAGTTATTGTTCATCCACAATAGCAAGGATTTGCAGTCCTACCAAAACTTTTTCCGTATTCGATAAATCACCAATAATCTTTTTAATCGGTTCGGGCAATTTTCTGACGAGGGTAGGTAGAGCAATGATGCTATCTTCTATAGCGAGATGGGGCTGTTTACTTAAATCAATAATTTCAATGCTATATTGACCGTGCAGATATTCCTCACAGATATTCTTCAAATTAGCAAAAGCAACCAGAGATTTAGGGGTTTGTCCCGCCACATATAACCGCAGTTGCCAAATCTTTGACCCTTTTGGGTTAACAGTATCTGATAAATTATCTGATAAATTATCTGTCATGTTTTTTTATCCTTCTAGATAGATGTTAGGGGGTTAAGATGACGCATTTTTCCCATAAAGCTTCGATTCTCCAGCGCTGCGTTTTGATCTTCTGCTTCTTCTTCCATCAGCAAAGCGAATTCCTCATCTTGATTGGTTAGTTGCATTTGCAGAGCTTTTATCTGAGCTTGGAGGAGATTTTTTGCTTGCTCAAGATTCCGTTTTTTGAGTTCAAAATTCTGTCTCCGTTTTTTAGCAACAAATTGTTCCTCTAGTTCTTGATTGATTCTTTCCGTTCCTGTTAATACCTGGCCTTCTCCCAAGTAAACCTCCACCAAGTTTACCCCTTGACTCGTTACGATAAATTCCCGTACTTGATTAGAGTGCATCATGCCGCGAGATTTGAGGGCATAGAGAATCCGATTTCGCTCCCCATTAACCTTGAGCGTTTGGAGTTCTAACCAAGTATCCATTAGAGAGGAAACACCCATTTCCGTCTGTTCGTGGTCACTGTCAGTATCACCGGGCGTTAAATCGGTCAAGAAAACGGTGATTTGTTTACTCTTTAAGTAGTCAATCAAACGCATGAAAAAGCTTTTTGTTTGCATCAAACTCCCACTCAAAATGAGATTACTCATCGGATCAATGATGATCGTCCTTGGTTGAAATTCTTTGACCCAGCGATGGATTTTAAACAAACGCATTTCTAAATTGTAATTAGTGGGACGTACTGCATCAAATTGCAATAATCCCTGCTCTACATAAGGGGATAAGTCAAGACCAATCGAGTTTAAATTGCGGAGAATTTGTTGGGGGGATTCTTCCGTGGCGAGATATAAACACCGTTCGCCCCTCAAACAGGTTGCTTGGGCAAAATAAGCCGCAATAGTCGTTTTTCCTGTTCCTGCCCTCCCTGTGACGAGAATACTGCTACCCCGATAGTAGCCCTGCCCACCAAACATTTCATCGAGTTGGGCGATACCCGTTGAGATGCGCTCATTAGAAACCGCATGGTCTAATGTTAAGGAAGTAATTGGTAAGACCGAAATGCCATTTTCTTCAATTAAAAAAGGATATTCATTATTGCTGTGACGAGAACCGCGATATTTGACAACTTGGATGGTTCTTGTGGCGATGTCTTCAACGGTTTTTTGGTCTAATTTGATCACACAATCCGAAACGTATTCTTCTAAACCTTGACGGGTTAAGGTGTGATCTCCTCGCTCCCCAGTGATTACGGCTGTCACACCTTGGTTTTTTAACCAATGAAATAAACGGCGTAATTCTGCTCGGACAATGTTGCCATTGGCTAAACCAGCAAACAAGACTTCAATCGTGTCTAATAATACCCGTTTAGCCCCAATTTTTTGAATCGCATAGCTGAGACGAATAAATAGGGCTTCTAGGTCGTATTCTCCTGTTTCCTCAATTTCGCTGGCTTCAATATAAACACGATCAATTAATATTTTGCCTTCAGCGATCAACTCAGTTAAATCCCACCCTAAAGAGGCGACATTCTTGGTGATTTCTGCTGCTGTTTCTTCAAAGGTGATTAAAACCCCTGGCTCCCCGTACAGCGTTGCTCCGCGCACTAGAAACTCCACACCAAATAAGGTCTTGCCGCAACCCGCAGAGCCACAGATTAAAGTTGGTCTACCTTGAGGTAAACCCCCATCCGTGATTTCATCGAGTCCCTGAATTCCCGTTGGGCATTTGAGTAATTGTAGTTCTTGGATTTCTTCCATAAAAGATTAAAAATTTATTTTTTATAGGACTTAGTTGACACTCCCCGGTCTGAAGACGCGGGGATTCTTAAGGACAAACTTTGGGGGATGAANNTTAATTCTTAAAGGGTTAGTCAGTAACCCGCTACCCACACAGCGAGATTATTGAGTCTATGGCTACTTTTGATTTCCTAATGATGTTGGCTGCACCATTAATATTGATCCGCTGTCAACTAATGCCCCTACAAGCTTGGTTTAATCGTGTCTTGCTTCTCTGTAGTTACCGCAGCAGTTTCAGCATCTCGTCTAGCGGCGATCGCTTCCAAGGTTGCTTTTTCGGCTTCTTCCATCGCCGCCATTGCTAATAAAATCGCTGTATTTGCATAGTCTTCTGCTTGCTCTGCCCGATCTTCGAGTTTCGTGAGTTCGCGACTCGCTTTCCATTCCTCGATATTCGATTTAACCTCAGATTCTTTTGCCTCAAATTGAGTTTTGAGCTTGGCTCGGTACTCATCGAATTCTTGTTTCTTAGCGTCTAGCTTTGTCTTCATTTCGTCTAGTTTCGATTGAATCTCAGTTTGAGTTTTTTTCGGCGCAGATTGAATGCTTTCCTTCAGAGATTTTGCTCGATCTTCAACTGCTTCTAAATTGTCATGAAGTTGTTTGGTAAAGTTATCAATTGCAGTACCCATGATGCTTCCTCTAGTATGTTGAGTTTCTCAAATTTGTCGATCGTGTTATTAAATTGCCAGCCAGCTATAAAAGTCGTTGTTGTCAATGACCTCATGTACTGGTTAAAAACTGAAATAACTCCTTGATGATTTGATGATTTCATGATGCGGAGTTATTGCCATCTATCTTAGGTTTAAGATGTGAATTATCTTGAGAGGTAGCTAGATCCCTGATTTGTCACTCCCTCCCATGCTGACGGGGTGACAACTCAGTCAAAACCCTTCTGGGCTTGGAAGAGATGATTTATGGTAAAAGATTTATGGTTGAGCCGAAGTCAGGATTCAGGAGTCAGGAGTCAGGAGTCGGGAGCGTTGCTCGATCGCCGATCGTTGGGTCATTCGTCAAGATGCTTAACTATTCAGGGTGGAAGCAATCATTCATCTCCTAACAGCCCTCTTCTACTGCTATAAACAGGACTTATATTGTTTGCGGTTGCATCGGAATGATTTAACTCTTCTAGACCACAGAGGACACAGAGGAAGAGAGAGATGAATAATTCCGATACCAACGGATTTTATCTTACGCAAGTACGCTATATGTTGGGTACTTGGGTAAGGTTGCTCGCAGCATCTAGCTACTGTCCGATCGTCCTGACTACGAACTGGTGTAGATAGACTCTGGCAAGTTTAATGTAGGGTGCGCCGCAGCGCACTTGACCCTATACATAGCAGAAAAAACGATTTATTGCGTCAGTAATATTTATGATTTGCTAAGGGCTACATTTTGCCCTATTTCGCTCGATCGCCTTGCAGCATCTGCAACTTTCAAAGCGTACAAACTACTGGCATTATTCACGTATAAAGGCGTACCTGTTAACAAATATTCTAACACCATGTCCGTATCTTTGGCAAACAAACCGCGCCGCGTTCCCACTGGGATATTTTGCCTATTTGCTCCCTGAATTAATTGACCTGATTCTGGAGTAAAAACCAGAGTTCCCTCTGACCCGTAAATTGTAAAAACGTTTTCTGACTGGGAAAAAGTTTCGCCTTTTCCATAAACAACTTCAGCAACAATTCCATCAGCAAAGCGTAACTGCGCGTTGCACAAACAAGCTTGATAAAAATCTGGCTGAGTGTTCCAAAATTGAGCTTGACAGTTAACGCTTGTCACTTCCCCAAACAAATCTGTAAATCGGTGCAGTCGAGAAATTGCACCAACTAACGGAAACCCAAAGAGCGAATGTTGATAAGTCCACCGCTGGGGCGCTGGATGTTGAGGAGTAATCGTCACGTAGCGGGTGTAAAAAACTTTGCCAACTAAGGGCAAAGATGCTTTGATGGCTTGGTGTAAGCCGCCTAAGAGTTCGATGTGTTCGATGTGGAGGAGTTTTTGCTTTTGTTTGGCAAGGGCGATCGCCCGATCGCCCTCAGATACATCTAAAGATAGAGGATATTCGACCACAACGTGCTTGTCGTTTTCCAAGGCCGCGATCGCGATCGCCCCGTGCTCCCGATTCACCGTACAGACAATTACCAAATCCAAATCGTCCCTTTCCACCAACTTGCGCCAAGAAACCGCAGCCTCGGCCCCGAATGCTTGACAAAACGCTTCCGTCTTGTGCGGAGTGTGGCCGGCAACTGTCACCAAGTGGGCTCTCGCGTCAGTTTGCAGCATCTCGGCCCTCAACTTAGCGGCAAAACCAGTACCCACAATCCCCACCCTAATTGGAGAATTGACCGAAAAACCAGAGCGAGTATCAATATTAGTCATGGGATTTGAGATTTGAGATTATTGATTCAAAAATTGCTAAAGACTTGTGCCACAAAGCTTTACAGCTCGATCGCCCAAATCCTGAATTGGTGCAAAAATGCGATCGCCCGGTTCAATACCCAAGTCTTGATGCCATCTAACTATACATTCCACAGGGTTTGGGGACAAACTAGAGCCTCGCGAGTGCAAACACTACCGCACCGATGACCGAAACCAATTGGGTGCGGGGCCCCCTATTCATTCCTGGGCTGGATCAGGACGGAGACACAGAAAAGCTCCGCATTCTCACAAGCCCCCGGATTCATTACTTCCCACGCTGACTGACTGGAGTAAATCTCAAATCTCAAATCTCAAATCTCAAGATAAATATAAGCAATCAGGATGAAATTAGAAAAAATTATAACTAATCCCATTCAAATTTTTTGTACATAAGTGTGTCAACCTCCCTTATTTCCCCTACTATCATAGAGGGAACGAACCTAAGACCAAACCTCAAAGCTAATAAAGCATTGAAGTTTTGATTAGGAAAACTTATAAATCTTGTTGAATTTTTGAGAGGATCAGTGCATGGCAACTTACAAAGTTACCCTCGTCAGCGAAGCCGAAGGAATTAACCAAACCATTGAAGTTGACGAGGATACTTACATTCTTGATGCTGCCGAAGAAGCAGGACTAGACCTCCCCTACTCTTGTCGCGCTGGTGCTTGCTCCACCTGCGCCGGCAAAATTACAGCAGGCTCTGTTGACCAATCCGACCAATCTTTCTTGGACGACGACCAAATCGAGGCCGGATATGTCCTCACCTGCGTCGCCTATCCCAAGTCTGACTGCACCATCGAAACTCACAAAGAAGAAGAGCTGTACTAGAAACAGCCTCAGCCATCGGCTGTCACTCTCAGCTATTAATTTATAGCTGTTTGAGCCGATGGCTAGTCTGACATCTGGTGAAACAGATCCAAAGTCAGTTAGGGACAGGGCAGTGCCCTTCTTTGTGTCAACTTAAGACTGAAACCCTTGAGAAATCTGGGTTTTACGCCAAGTCTAGATCCCCCTCGCATCCCCCTTAAGAAGGGGTGACGAAAGAGAAGACTCCTGTCCCACCCCCTACTCCCCTTAAGAAGGGGGGCTAGGGNNGGGGGATCTGGCCTTAATAGTCAAACAGCAGTCTCTGACTGGGTTTGACGTTAAGTTGACACTCTGACGGGCAGTGCCCTGTCCCTACATATATATATTGATTCTATGGTCGCCAAAATGTAATCGCATCATTAAGCGGCACAACTTTAGCGCCGGGAAAATAAAAGCTGAGAATGCGATCGCCATTCCAGCCCAAATTAGCCAAATTGTAAGAACCAGTTTGACTCATTCCCACCCCATGTCCGAAACCGCCTCCCACAAAAGCATAACCATTGAGAGTTTGATCTGGGTTATAAATAGGATCTAGGTAAAACAGCGTGCTGATGGGAGGGTAAAAAGCATTGCGAATCTCGTCTTTGTCAATATCGATCGCCCCCAAGTCAGTTTGTACCTTCATTTGCAAAACTCGACCACCGGGAGACCTTTCGACCACTAGCACCTGACTAATAGTTTTAAAATTAGCCAGCGGGTGCTGTTTTTTCTGAAGATACTGTTTGAGAAACCCAGCAATCGCCGTCAAAGAAGCTTCTTCCCGCCACCGAAAAGTATCTTGTTTTTCCTCATTAAACCCATTTTTCAAACTGATAAAGCGGCGGAAATTGTTTTCATCCGACAAACTCTGCTTCGACAAATCCCAAACCTTAGACGGCGCATCAATGATCGATCGCAAATAAGGGCGTTCCGGGCCGTGCCAAACATCCCCAAAAAGTGCAGTAACGCCGCCACTAGAGGCCGAATAAAGGGCATCAACCAACTCATTTTGATAAGTGAGAACCAAACCGCTAGTTTGGGCGATCGCCTTATCAGTTTGCGGGTAAACCTCCGTCAAACCCTTATAAACTTGGCAATTAACATCAGCGCACAACTCATAATTATCGATCGCAAAACGGCGCAAATTTCTCAGCGCATAAGTTCTCGCCAAAATAGCCTGTGCTTCCTGAGAAGCATAGGGCGAAAAAGCTCCAATTTCGTGAGGAACAACTCCCCGCAAATAAGTTTCAGTCGGCACTTCATTCACCAAAGTATAAGTGCCATAAGCATTTTTCTGAAGGTGCAAACTGCCACCATAACGGCGAGTTTGTTGAATAGCTTTCTCAGGCTCAGTAGCTGTCGCCTCTTGAGTAGTCTGTGACCGTACCTCAATCACATTTTTACCCGCCGCCACATCTAACTCATTGCGGTTAAAACGAAAGCCGTTCAAAACCCAAAATGCCTGGGGTATTTGTTTCAAAACTTTGGTATCTAAAAAAGCCGTTTTATTGCCTTGAGCTTGCAAACTTTGCAACAGCCAGCGTCGCACTAAAGGAGAATTGTAATTATCTCTTTTTGCCCAAACTTGCCAGCGCAAAGGTTGAGCAATTTCTACTTCAATTCCCTTAGCGCGCCACTGATTAGCACTATCTTCTGCACTCTCAAAACTGCGATGAGAACTCAGTACAACTCGTTCTTCTACTGATGGCGTTTCCAGCGGTTTCGCGGCGATTTCTAACTTGATGCTAGGAACTTTTGCGGTTTCTATGCCTTGAGGAGTTTTGTAACTTACAGTTAAGCTGTCACCGGGTATGGCTTTCAGCGTCAACTTATCGGTTGCTTTGGTGCCAAACCGTTGCACGACACCGATTTTGATTTCTCGATTTTGGGAACTTTGGGCGGTGGCGGCAGCACTGGCGAGGGGTAACAGGCAAAATGCTGTCACAGCAGCGCTAGAAATGCAGCTAAACCATTTGTAATTGGGAGTTTGAGGTGTTTGAGCCAACACAGTTTTCTGTATCCCGATAGTGGAAAATTAGGACTTTTGATTGTACGTTAGCATATCTGCGCGCCTCGCCTCCTTTTCATCCAACCGCCCCCGCTTTCCCGTTATAGCTGGCAAAAGTATAGTCATTTATTGACATGGGAGGCGTTAAGTCCCTCCCCTTTCACTTTTACTTTGAGCGGATTGACCCTTCTAAAGCTGAACTACGCAGCTCTCTATCCCATTGCTGAACGCATTTGGGATTGCTTTTCTGAGGATGTTGTACGCGGCGTTGACATCAGAATTAATTAACTGACCAACCGATGTTTTGTACAAACCTCTTTTAATCCGCTTACCAGTAAACACAGGCTCTTTTTCTGTTTTTCCATAAAAAGGAATTGGGTCTAAACCCAGAAAATTAGACCGGGACCTGTAGGATTCTTCCTGCACAATTACCTTGATTCCTATCAACCGAGCTTTGTATTCCAACATCTCAATCAATCGAGAGTGAGGAATGCTGACAAAGTTTTGGTTAGTTTGCTTTCCTAGATCGATCTCTGTTTTCCACTGTGCATTCTTGCCGATTACTAGCGTCCCAATCTGCTTGGTCGTTAAAAGGTTAATAATTAGGCGACTAGCATGATGCAAGTAATTATCAACTTTTTGATTGCGACAGCGAGTTAAGCGCTGAATCCGGGGTGAAATTTTGCGGTTCCCTTTTAACTGGCATTGTAATCGTGAAGAGCGTTTGTTGTAGAACTGGTTAATCGATTTCAATGGTCGCCCGTTGATCAACAAAGGGATAAATCCCGGTTGATTTGAAGTTAACGCCACTAAATTATCCAGTCCTAAATCAATACTAGCTACAGAATTAGCGTTGCCAAGGGTGGACTCCGGTTCACTTCGACGGAGTTTACCCTGAGCGTAGTCGCAGGGCTCAGTACAAGCATCATAAATTACCTCAATTACATAGGAATCACATTTCGGAACCAGCCTAACTTGGCAAATCTGAGCGGGAGCGACTTTGGTTTTGATTAAAAGTTCAGTACCTGAAAGTTTAATGATTCCTTTCTTCAACTGTTTACTACTAATCGCTTGAATCGTGTAGACGAGAAGGTTTCGCCCTTTGGTTTTGTCTTTGTACTTGGGCAATTTTGGGCGACCAGTGAATTTTGAAGAATCAGCCTTGTAAGCTTTAACTGCTTCAAAAAACGATTTCCAATTCTTGTCTAACACCATCAAGATTTGCTGGCTTACTTTAGCAGGCAAAGCCTTGTAGGCGACCTGAGACTTCATCAATCGGTTCATTTCGTTATAACTGACATAACCCCATCCATAAATAAAGCTCTGACGAATGACGTAATTGGCGGCATTGTAGAGGTTTTTGGACTTGAAAGCTAGTTCGTCAATTTGGGCGAAACGGTGTGACGTTGATTTAATGATGTGCCTCT
>DPLL01000140.1 GCA_003542015.1 Microcoleaceae cyanobacterium UBA9251
CTGTTACCAGAAAAATGTGGGATGGATACACAGACGCAGGTTTCTTAAGCAAATGCCTACCACAAGTAGCCATAGACTCAGCAATGGGATTGTGGGTAGTGGGTTATTGACAAACCCTTTAAGCATCAAGATTTGGGTGGATTCATCCCCCAAAGTTTGTCCTTAAGAATCCCCGTGTCTAAAGACCGGGGAGTGTCAACAAGAGTTCATATTTCTAGATAAATTTCAGCTATGGAGAATCAGACCTCTATGGAAGTAACCGAGCTGCTCAAAGACTACGAAAATGGCAAAAGAGACTTTGCAGGCGTCAACCTCAGCGGAGCCAACCTCAGCGGAGCCATCTTGGTTGGAGTAAATCTTTCAAACGCTAACCTGTTGGGAGCTAACCTGAGTCGGGCCCATCTCACCAAAGCACAACTCAACGGCGCTAACCTTCACAGGGCAAATCTGAGTTTTGCCAAAATGGGCGAAGTCAGACTAGCGGAGGCAGATCTGACGAAAACCAATCTCAGCGGAGCTTTCCTAGTCAAAGCAAAACTGCCCAGAGCCAAGCTGAGCGGCGCTCAACTCATCGGTAGTAACCTGCGGAGCGCCATCCTCTGGAACGCCAATTTGTGTAATGCAGACCTGCAATTCATCAACCTGCGGGGCGCGAACCTCACCGGAGCCAACCTTAACTGGGCCAACTTAAGGGGGGCAAAACTCAGCGGTGCGATGCTCTTTGGTGCCGAACTAACAGGCATCTGTCTCAGAAAAGCATACATCAACGGCATCGACTTGAGCGGGACGGATCTCAATGGCGTCAACGTCAGCGAAGCAAAACTCAACGGTGTCAACTTAGAAGGCTCAAACTTGGTAGCCGCCAATCTCAGCGGATCTCAGTTGCGGAATGTCAAGTTGACGAGAGCAAATTTAACCAGGGCGAATCTGGCGGGAGTTTCTTTGGTGCAAGCAAACCTCGATTGGGCCAAGCTGTGCTACGCCGACTTGAGCTACGCCGACTTGAGGGAAGCAAGCTTAATCGGAACCAACTGTGATGGTACTATCTTAGCGGGAGCAACATTGTCGGAATCGGTGAGCCGCTATTTCTGCTTCACTACGGCGGGCGCTGTCCCTGCTTGACAAACGCAAACCACTGTCACTGGTTGAGCTGTAGGACTGTTTGTGATGAGCAGAAAATTTTGAGGTATTTACCAGAACTTTTGTTGGTAAATACCCAAAGGGTTTGACCTAGATGCCAGAAATTTCGATCGACACAGTATCGGTCTTACCAACTACATATCCCAAAATAGGATATTAAAAATTGTTAAAGATTGAGCGTCATAAAGATTGAACAAAATTAATCGCAACTCCGAGAGTGGCAGCTATCTCTACTTGCGGCCGTCGGTGCTACCATAATTTTTCTTGTCATCCTTCGGCTTAGCCACACCATCAGGCTGTTTCTTTGGCTTTTTGACTTCTTTGTTGCTTTTTTTCTCTTTTGACATAATGACTCCTCAATTTTGACTGACTATAACATAGATTGAAACATCTGCCTAACTGCAAGTAGAGGAGGTTTCCTCACAAAAATATTACTCGCGGTCAGCTTCCTGCGATCTTTAGTATATTATCAACTATGTTTTGAACACATAGCATCTACCGTTAGGCATATCCCATAAATTCCTCTGATTCACAATGTCGGCGCAATGTCTGAAATTACTCTCAACCCCGAAGTTGGTAGCATCACCATTGAGCTCACCCGATTAATTTAGCAACTCGCAAAGCAGACGTAACCGCTCCTTCGTGCAAACCATCCCCCAAATAAGCCCCCGCATGATAAGTATTATTCTCCCCATTAGTCTCGATCACTTCATCTCGATATCGGAAAGAATCCACTGTATATAACGGCGTGTGATGTTTCTGAATGTGAATAATGTGCTCTTTTGAAATCAATTCATCCAGTTGAAATGCTAAACTATATTCCCTTACAGATGAGATGCCACAGAGCTGATTTAAACTAGCATTATAGCCCCATCCGTTGTCCTTCTCAAAAAAATCAAATTCTGATAATTTGCGGATGCCATAGCGATCGTACATTGAAGTATCCGCATGGAGCAAAGTTGTTGCATAATTGGCTTGCCACGCTGAAAACCGCTTGATTTCCGCATCCGTAGGGTCAGACAACAGCCTCAAGATCTGATCGGGAGGCGTTGCAAAAACAACCCGATCAAACTCCTGAATCTCCCCACTAGACAGCACAATTTTTACACCATCACCGTCTCGACAAATACTCCCAATCTCCCGATTCGCCAAAATCTCACCCCGAAAGCGCTCTAAAATCTTTTCAATGTAAGAATACACGCCGCCTTTAATCCTTACCCAGTTAACTGAGGCATATTCCCGTAGCATGGGAATCGCCAATTCTGCCGGGAAATTGTTGATTATTTCAAAAGGTATTGAGTAGCTATACATCGTCAGCAACTTGAGCCAAGTATTACGGGTACAGGAGCTTTTTAAAGGCTGAGACAGTGGCTGAGCGTAGAAATCGTGCGTTTGAGAAAATCGCATTTTTATCAAGAATCCAGCGGAACGAGCATAGAAAGCATCGAGACGCAAATATTCGATCAGGCGTTGAATTCCCGTGAAGTTTTTCTGAATTGCGACTTTTGATAAAAAGTGGCGGCCGTCTTTAAAAAACAGCGAAGAACCAATCTGCACAGGCTCTAATTCTACTCC
This sequence comes from Microcoleaceae cyanobacterium UBA9251, assembly GCA_003542015.1. Lineage (GTDB taxonomy): Bacteria > Cyanobacteriota > Cyanobacteriia > Cyanobacteriales > Microcoleaceae > Microcoleus. The sequence continues at coordinate 2,716 of DPLL01000140.1, forward strand.
TAGCTCTTGCATGAGAGCGACGAAATTATAAAACACTGTCGGAAATTCTAGCACCCCATTTTCTAATATTTCATTGCACTCAGATTGATTGGGCGCAACGTTTTTGTTGAGTGTCCGAATATGTCCGCCTAAAATTGGCTCTTTTTCAAACACTGTAACATGATGCTTCTGTTTATCGAGCCAGTAGGCTGCGGCCATACCACTAGCTCCGCCCCCAACAATTGCAATTCTCATGGTTCTCTCCTAAATTGATAGAATGGAACATTAATCATCGAATGCCTAAGAGCTGTTGTTGAGATGGATATGATCCCCCCTAACCCCNNCCCCCTTAATAAGGGGGGAACAAGAACCTTTTTTCTCGTTACCAGGTGGGATCTGATCCCCCCGGCGCCCCCCTTAACAAGGGGGGAACAAGAACCTTTTTTCTCGTTCCCAGGTTGGATCTGATCCCCCCGGCGCCCCCCTTAATAAGGGGGGAACAAGA
>DPLL01000143.1 GCA_003542015.1 Microcoleaceae cyanobacterium UBA9251
GTGGCCCCTGAGCCAACGGCCCCGCCAGCCGCCAAATCTAATCAATTAGGCGGTGCGGTCTTAGCAGCAGCCGGATTAGTCGCCGGAGTAGCCGGTGCCGCAGCAATAGCATCAGCACTGAGCTCGTCTGATGAGGAATCCTTGGAGGGGTTTGAGGATGAGGAAGAAGAGGCTGTCTCCGACTTCGACATGGATGAGGATGAGGAAGAAGAGGCTGTCTCCGACTTCGACATGGGCGACGATGAGGAAGAAGAAGCCTCTGCTTTGGACGCTCTCGACATGGGTGATGATGAGGAAGAAGAAGCCTCAGACTTTGATCTGGGGGACGATGAGGAAAAAGAAGCCTCAGCTTTGGACGCTCTCGACCTCGGTGATGATGAGGAAGAAGAAGCCTCTGCTTTGGACGCTCTCGACCTCGGTGATGACGAGGAAGAAGAAGCCTCAGAATTTGGGACTTTGACTTCTGGGGCGATCGCCGCTAGAATATCCGATCCTTTTGGAGAAGAAGATGCAGATTTTGTCGCAGAACACATACCCGACCCGTTTGGGGAACCGACCTCCGATGACCTAGACCTGGATCTGGGCAATTTGGACGAGGAAGACGGTATTGACGATTTCTCTGTATCGGATGATGACGATGACCTCGACGATTTGGGACTTGACGATTTGGGAGAAGCAACAACTGGAGATCCTGATGAAGATGATTTAGATGCTTTAGGTCTCGGTGATTTGGATTCCGACGACGACGATGAAGAAATTTCGGGCTTTTTGTCTGATTTTAAGTAGGGTTTCTGCGATCGACTTTCGTCTCTCCTAATCTTCAGGTTTCCCGCTCTAGTTGCGAGTTGTGAGTTGCGAGTTGTTAATTTTTAATTAGCTCAAACTCACAACCGTCCCAAACCAAAATGCCTGTAGGGTTGAGAAACACTACATCCAGGGATAGCCCAAAGTTTTTTAGCTCAAATTTGTGATTCTGCTGCGACGGCGGTAATATTCAGTTTTCTGCATTTATTCTTGATAGGAATTACGCAAAAACCTTGCACGCTCGCAAAGCCGAATGTGAACTTATTCCTGTCGCTAGCTAAGGAAGCAAATCAATCGCCAAATACAGGTTTTTCCTCGCTGCTAAGTAAGTCACGTTAAAGACGAAATACAATTTAAAGGGAGAAGATTTGAGATATGACTGCTATTACTACTACTGCACCCGAAGCTTTAAACTTTGAATGCGAAACTGGGAATTATCACACTTTTTGTCCGATTAGCTGCGTGGCTTGGCTTTATCAAAAAATTGAAGATAGCTTTTTCTTGGTCATCGGTACTAAGACTTGTGGCTATTTCTTGCAAAATGCAATGGGTGTGATGATTTTTGCTGAGCCTCGTTATGCGATGGCTGAGTTGGAAGAGGGCGATATTTCCGCTCAGTTGAATGACTATGATGAGTTAAAACGACTGTGTTTGCAAATTAAGCGCGATCGTAATCCCAGTGTAATTGTTTGGATCGGCACTTGCACCACCGAAATCATCAAAATGGACTTGGAAGGGTTAGCACCAAGGCTGGAAGCCGAAATTGGCATTCCCATCGTCACAGCCCGCGCTAACGGTTTGGATTACGCTTTTACCCAAGGGGAAGATACGGTTTTGGCCGCTATGGCTGCTAAGTGCCCTGAGAAAGCCCCGGTGATGGAATCTCAGAAGCAAGAACGCAATGCTATCTCTCAACTGCTGAATTTTGGCAAGAAAAAAGAGGAAGTTGCAGCAGATGAATCGGAATATGTCAAGCATACGCCGCTGGTACTTTTCGGTTCTTTGCCCGATCCGGTTGTTACTCAGCTAACCTTAGAATTGAAGAAGCAAGGAATCAAAGTTTCCGGTTGGCTTCCTTCCAAGCGATACACTGAATTGCCAGTTTTGGAAGAAGGCTATTATGTATCTGGGATGAATCCGTTCTTGTCGCGTACTGCTTCTACTTTGATGCGCCGCCGTAAGTGTAAGCTAATTGGTGCTCCATTCCCGATCGGACCTGACGGAACTCGCGCTTGGATTGAAAAGATTTGCTCAGTGTTAGGAATTGAACCAAAAGGTTTAGACGAACGGGAAGCACAAATTTGGGCTGGTTTGGAAGATTATCTGCAAATAATTCGCGGCAAATCTGTCTTCTTTATGGGCGACAATTTGTTGGAGATTTCTTTAGCACGTTTCTTGATTCGCTGCGGCATGACTTGTCCTGAAATCGGCATTCCTTACATGGACAAACGCTATCAGGCGGCGGAATTGGCTTTGTTAGAAAAGACTTGTCACGAGATGGGAGTTCCTAATCCTCGGATTGTGGAAAAACCGGACAATTACAATCAGTTACAGCGGATTTATGAGCAGAATATTGATTTGGTGATTACTGGTATGGCTCACGCTAATCCTTTGGAAGCGCGGGGGATTAATACTAAGTGGTCTGTTGAGTTTACTTTTGCTCAGATTCACGGCTTTGGAAATGCGCGGGATATTTTGGAGTTGGTGACTCGTCCGTTGCGCCGGAATAATTCGCTGAAGGATTTGGGTTGGGGTAATTTGGTGAAGAATGAGGCTAAGGTTTAGTAGTTTTTAGCTTTGAATTAAAAACCCGGTTTATTTAATAAACCGGGTTTTTATTAAAATATTATGGACTCTACTTTGCTAGCCCAATTGGTTATAGAATTGAGAGTGATGGCGGCCAAATTCCTTTACATTACGGTGAAATTAAAGTGATAGGAGATAAATATCATGTCATCCCCCGTACCCAACCTAGCAAATAACTGGCAGTTTACAGAAATATGGGTTGACCCTACCTCTGTTCCTCCTTATGTTTTGATGTTGCTCGGTGATGATCAAAATAATTTTTGCATTTTCGACCCGACTGAAGACTATAAGATTGTTTTTGCTTGTTCTAGCTATGAGGAAGCAAGGCTTTGGCTGCTTGAAGATGAATATGAGCGGGTTGAAGGGCGGCTCAATGTTGAGCAAGTGGCTTAAGTTATTGATGAAGTTGATCCTTACAAAATCTTGTGTATGCTTTCAACAACTTGCTCAAGAAAATCAACCGCTTCATTAACTAATAGTTCATCAATAGGCCAGCGATCGCCTATTGAGTATGCAGGATCTATATCTGCTTCATGTGCTATCTTATTTCGGCGATCGACAATCCGACTTAGTTGTTGTTTTATATCTTTAGCATCTTTAGCAAGCCTACCCATGTTAATAGAGACTGCTTCCCACAAGTTTTTATCGCAAATCAGCCGCACAGCTTCAGCTATATTATCTGGCTTCTGAAAACTTTTATAGCTGTGGCGCTGTCTAATTTCATCTTCTAACCAGGAATCAATATTTTGTCCTGCGTTTATACCTACGCGAGCACTACCTAGTGAAATTTGAAACCCCGAAAATGCTGGCGGTTCTGGACGTTGCCCGCGATGAATTTCTAACATTCCTATCCTGACAACTTCGTGAATATAGTAATCCAAAGCGCTAACCGCTAGAACAAGTGAAGCTCTCAGCATATCTGAAAGATCCAGAACACTGCTAGCTTGAGCTTTTAGAGAATTATGCACAGCAATCAGATGCCGAACGCGAGCAATACTGATGCGGAATTGATCAATTGCTGACTGCATTGGTTAAACAAATAATTTTATCTGCTAGTTCATCAAAAGTATTTCTAAACTTTTCTTGTGCTTTTAGAGTAGTTTCTAAAACTATACCAACCTGCTCTATTTGCTCAGATGTGAGGGCAAAAACTGGTGTTTGATACTTCTGAGACTTAGCAATCAAACTGTTAAAAGCAGAAATTTTTGCAAGGCAAAAATCACTTTTAATTCCTTGAGATGCGTACATTTCATCGGTTAGCAGCATATTATTTTCTCGCAAAGATGGCCCTAATCTAGCGGAAACAGCTACTTTGATTTTATTAATCCAATTCTGAAAAACCGTAGCAGGCTCTCCATATCTGATTGTATAGTTTTGAACAATAGTTCCAAGCAAGCGCGGTGTAACTTTGGGAAATGGATAGTCGGCATCTTTCAAAATCCTCATTTCTGAAGCTTTTTGAGCCCAAGCATACCATTTGGGCAAAATTTTTGCCAATGAATCAATTGCCATTACTGAAAAGAAGTCAGGATTTGTGGGAAGGATAAAAAAATCACTGGTCATCATTAGGTTCTGATTGATTGAGCTTAAATTTGGACTCATATCAATCAAAATATAATCAGCCTCAAATTTATCTGCTGTTTTTTGCAAAAGATATGAAATTGAACCAGGTAAGTTTTGCAGTGCTTGAATTGAACCACTTAGCTCTTGTGCAATGCCTAATGTTACCTCATATTCAGCAAATCCCACATGACCGGGCAACAAAAACAAACCATCGCACCCTTCTACTGGCAAACAATCTACAGCCTCAATTAGCTTAGGCCTTGATTCAAATACAGGTGCTAAGCCTGATTTAATATTCTGTTTTTTTTCATATAATCCCTCTATATCTTCCTTAGTTGAAAATCTCAAAACCATTTCTGTGAGTTCACATTGTGGATCGGCATCCACTATGATTACTTTTTTTCCCTTGGTGGCTAACATCCATCCTAGATTAAATGTAGTGGTTGTTTTGCTAACGCCGCCCTTGTGATTAAATAGAGCTATTTTCTGGACCATGTTTTTTTATACTTTTGGGGAAGTGAGTATCTGAACATTATAACTGAGGCTATGACTATTATACAGTCAGGGATGAAAGGTCGATCGCACTTTTCCCCAACCCTTCCAGAATCCCAGCCCGATCGCCCGTAACACAATTCAGGAAGCGCCGCCTATAATCGAAACTAGCCATTAGTTCTCATCAATTGAGCAACCGCCATGAGTCAAGACAAGGAAAAAATTAGCTATTCAGAGAAAACAGAACGTCTCAAGGCGATCGCTCAGTTGCTCAAAACTGTGACACCCATGATTTGGACGAGCGTAATTCTGGTGGTAATTATTCCCCTGTTAGGTAATTTTATCATTTCCAAGTCATTCACAAATACTCCAACCACAACAGTTGTAGTCTCGCCGCCGCACGATTTTAGCAAAGTTAACCAAGATGTGAAAAATGCCATCCAAAAAGCTCATATAACTGCTGAGACTTTCGCCTCTCAAGAGTTGGACAAATGGGAAGCCGAAGTAATTGCGCGAGTTGACAACAATTTCCTCGATTGGTACTTCGATTACTTCAACCAAAAAAAGATGGAGTTTACGGTACCTTTCAATTTCGTGAAATCAGCCGTAATCAACAGATTTGATATGAATGCAGCTTCTCAAGATGTTTCCGAAAAATTAACCGAAGACTTTCAAAGAGAATTTGCCAACCGCGTGCTGATACCAAGAAACGCTCAACTGCGGTTTCAATTAATCACTCAAGATACTGCTAACTTGTACATAGCAGAAGTTAGCAAGAATGTGAAAGTAGTTCAAAACAATTATAACATACCTCAAGCACAGTGGGATAAATATCTGAACGATATCGCCATCACAATTAGCGATAAAGGAAACGTCTCGAATTTATCATTAAAAGTATTAGTTGGCGGCAGCGGTTACTTAGTTACTAAGCCCTTAATATTGGGAGTTGCTAGCAAAATTGGCAGCAAAGTTACGGCAAAAGTCGCCAGCAAAGCCGCCGCCAAGATGGCCACAAAAACAGGCGGTACTGTTGCGAGTCAATTAGGAGTAAGTTTAATCGATCCGATTGTTGGTGTTGGGATTATCATGTGGGATTTGTGGGATTACGATCGCACCGTGAAAGTAGAAAGACCAATTTTGCGCGAACACATTGTAAGTTACTTAAAAGATGTCAAAATATCCCTGCTCAAAAATCCAGCAACCGGAATTATGGCAGCAATTGACCAATTAGAAAGCGGCATTTTAAAATCACTTCCATAGGAGTTACGCACGGGGTTCAGAAACCGGGTTTCTTACAAAAATACTCCGTTTTTACTCACAGATTCAGTAAAAACCCGGTTTCTCTGTCAGAGTCCGATTCTCTCCCTCTGTGTCCTCTGTGTTCTCTGCGGTTAAATCATTCCGATACAAGACGTGAAGATAAACTTTCCCTTTAATTATCTCACGTTCTCAAAAACAATTTAAACCTCGTAAACACCACCACAATTAACGCCACAATCGCCGTATATCCAAACCCCCTCAAAAAACCCATAAACGGATCAGTTGAAGTCATTTCTATAATCACCGGTTCCCATTTATTTAAAACCAGAATCGGCCACAGAATATTCGCAAATCCCACGTAGCCAATCATCGGATTCACCCCGTTATCAATAAACAACTGCAACCACCATCTCTTTTGAAACACATCGATAATTATCGTCAACCCAATTAACATAAAAATCGCCATTCCAGTCGTTACAAAAAAGTAACTCATAGTTGCCGAATCTTTCTTTATTCCGCCTTCATAAGGCTCAAACAGCAAACCCAAAACCAGCCAATAAAAACCCCATTTGTAAAGGCGATTTAAGAAATTTTCCGTGACATTGCCGGGATTTCTCAACAAAACTAAACCGCACAAACACAGCACAAAAGTCACTAGCGAAGTCTGCCATACCAATCTAGCTTGCAGCCCAACTAACAAAACTAAATTGACAGCCAACATCAAAATCATAATGCTGAAATAGCGCAGACTCTTCCAGTTAGAATTCCTCGCCTCTTCTGGGGAATAATACTGTATCCACCGACCCAGCAAATCCCCGACAATAGTACCGGGAATCAGAATAAACAAATACTTCCAATAATCAAATTGAAAAATCCAAGGTGCAGGAGAGGCTGACCAAATTAATTTAATCCAACCATCTGTATGAGATGCGAGTCGCATCGCGAATACAAAGCCCAAAAATCCCACTCGCAACCACGTATTTGAACGAGTAAACAGCCAAATTAGCGAGCCGAAAACAGCCATATTAGCAAGCACAATCAAGATAATATCGCTGCGGTTAACATCAAATCCAATTCCGTTGGGATATTTGATGCGAGATACGAAGCCAATCCCAGCACTCCAAGCAGCAACGGTTATAGCTGTTCGCAACCAGGAAAACTTCTTAGTTGGCCAGCGAACGAACATGAAAAATAGGATTAAAAAGCCACAGATACCTAGCCACCATTTGTGCGGGCCCGGTTCGTTAGGGTCGATGACAGTTGGTCGAATATGCTGGAGAAATATCGCAAATGAACCTAATAGAAACCCTCTTTGCAAAATAGAACCAATAACTTTTTTTATATCCCATCCTTTGGCGATGCGGCGTGACAAAGCTAGGGGTATAGCGGCACCCATTGCAAACAAGAAGAAGGGAAAAACTAAATCAACCCAAGTTAATCCAGCTAGTTTAGGGTTGAAGGCATGGATGGGTGGTGGTTCTTGGGCGTGATACATCCATGCAGGCAATGTTTTGCGGGCTATTGTACCGGATAAAACCATCGCCAAAACTGCTAATCCGCGCAGGGCATCCAGTGCGTCGGCGCGTTTGGAAACCGCTGCATCCGCGACAATATTTTCGTTGTTTACCATGTGTTGTTACCGTGATATTCTCGATTCCAATGCACTCACCAATTCTTTATTTAATTATATAATCTTGGGAGCTGATTTGCCAACTATTTTGTGCAGCCAGTTGCCTGATGCTAGGCGGATTAGTCTTTTTGTTGAGTGTTTGCTGTTAACTGTCAACCGCGAAATTCGGTATTTATTGGGTGGAAAAAAGCGGAGTTTGAATTTTAAGCTGTCGTATAAGTATCCTGATGAGTAGTATTTGGCAACTGATTTGTCAACTTGTTTGTTGACAGCGCCAAAGGGGTAGGCTATGTGAGAGGCAACTATTTGATTTGGGTCTAAATCTTGGGTGCATTTTCTCAATCTAATTTGATCTTCAGCTAACTCTCTGTCTAAAGCTTTAATGGAAATTTTTGTTAAATTTTCGTGATTTAGTCCGTGAGATTGAATATCATAAAAACCTTTTTGAAATCCATCTCTCAAGTCTTGACAATTGACTTTTTTTATGAGTGAATCTGGACGACCTAAAAAGCCGGAGTTGACAAAGACAACTACTTTAATTTTTTGGCTGTACTTATTTTCTAGTTTTTCTAAAATAGGTAGTAAATGTGTATAAATGCTTTTATTTCCGTCGTCAAAACTAATCATGACTTTTGGGCGATCGCGATATTCAGCGGGTACTATTTTCTTGGGTTTTGCTAAGAAGTAATCGTCAAAATCTTGGGTTGACAAAAACCAATAGTTATTGGCAACTAAATACTCTAAAAAAGGTTCTAAGTTTTGCTGGCTGTAGTCGCCGGGAAAGTCTCTGCGCTGCGGTGGTATTTCTTGGGGATTCTGAATGTCAACAATATCGTGAAACCCGAAAATCGGAATTTCAACTGTGATGATTTCTAAGATTACTTGAGAACTAATTAAAGTTAGGAGGAATGCTAGCAAAAAGCTAATGATGCGTTTTTTTCGGATGGTAATGGGCTGAAAATACTCAGGCAATTTATCAACTAAAAAATTTACCATTGACAATTACGACCTAATGAGGTAAAGAACTTAGCTAGAAGGGTGAGGATTTTTTGGCAAGGTTGCGTTTGTATCTAGATTGTAGATCGATCGCTCTTATTTTAGGTAAAAATGAGCTAGGTCAAGTCCTGCATGATACAGTTTAGGGCGATCGCACCGCTCCTGCCAACCCAAGCCCACAGTTGACAATCACTATTTCCTATCCCAAGTTTTCCCTGTAATTTTTGTACTTGTGATTTTCTCCCCGAAGTGGTAGCATAACCCCTGCGAAAGTCCCAGCCAATAACAATGATGAAAATTGCAGTAATTCTGCCTGTTTACAACGAAGCAAATTGCATAGAGCAAACTTTTGACAGAATTTTAGAATTTTCTCAAATAAATCACGCTTACAATTTTATCATTGTGAATGACGGATCGACAGACGATACACTGCAAATTATCGAAAATAAACTAAAAACCTTCCCAACACATCATATCAAACTAATTTCTTACAGTCATCGCCAAGGCAAAGGTTATGCCGTAAAAAAAGGAAGCGAATATGTAGATGCTGACTGCATTTGCTTCATGGATGGCGACTTAGCTTACTCCCTCGCACACCTCGAACTATTAGTAGCAAAATTAGAACAATTTGACGTGGTAATTGGTTGCAGAAACCTCGACAAATACAACTTCCGCAATCTTACCTTACTTAGAAAAATCTCAGGCAAGATATTTAACTTTCTTTCGCGAAAAATTCTCAATCTGCCCTATAGAGATATGCAGGCTGGACTCAAAGGATTTAAGAAAATCCCTGGCCAAGAACTCTTCAAGCAGCAGACAATCACTGGATTTTCCTTTGATGCAGAACTACTTTTTTTAGCCCAAAAGAAAGGATATACAATCGGCGAAATTCCTGCCAGAGTTTCCGAAGAACACTTATACAAAGTTTCTCAAGTAAATATACTTAAAGATTCTCTACAAATGTTCTCCTGTTTGTTAAAAATTCGCTCTAATGATCGCGCCGGAAACTATGACTAAATACATTTTATTGAGCTTTGATATAGAAGAATTTGACATTCCCGAAGAATACGGTCAACCGTTGGCAGAAGACATCAAATTTGAAGTCTCTAAAAGAGGCTTGTTAAATGTTATTTCACTTCTGGACAGATTAGAAATCACAGCCACATTTTTTGTGACGGCTAACTTTGCACTCCACAACCGAGAGATAATTCAACAACTCTCACAACAACATGAAATTGCCTCCCACGGTTTTTACCACTCCCAATTTTCCCCGGATGATTTACAAAAATCAAAGCAAACCTTAGAATCTATAACTAACACTAAAGTCACCGGCTTCAGGATGGCAAGACTTCAGCCAGTTGACGACGCAGAAATAGAAAAAGCAGGCTATGAATACAACTCATCCATGAATCCAACCTATATCCCCGGCCGATACAATAACCTATCTAAACCCAGAACTGCATATTATAGGAATAAATTGCTCAACCTTCCTATTTCAGTTACTCCTCTGATCCGATTTCCCCTATTTTGGTTGAGTTTTAAGAACTTTCCGCTTTCAGTGATACAATTAGCAGCCAAGCTCACCTTAGAAACAGACTCGTATCTGAACATTTACTTTCACCCCTGGGAATTCACCGATATTTCCCAGTTTCAACTCCCCGGTTACGTCAAAAAAGACTCAGGTAGCAAAATGGTTAACAAATTAGAAAAATATCTGACTTGGCTGAAAAACCAAGGAAAATTTATTTCTATTTCCGACTTTAAGAAGAACTTCATTTCACCTTAGCAAAAATATCTAATTCCGCCAAAAATATGAAATTCAAACCTCTCGAATACTGGCAAAATCAAACAGGATTGCGTCAAGTTATAATCAGAGCAGCCACTTTTTTTACAGTAGTCTTAGCTTTTAGTATAATCCATTACGAGAGCTTTTAAATCACCTATGACCACGGCCTATTTAACCAAGTATTTTGGAACAGCATACAGGGTAAATTATTTCAAAGTTCACTCTCCTCAGCCGCCTCCAGCGCCTCACTGATGGACAGACAACTGTCCTATCCATCCTACGTCCATTTAGGGCAACACTTTGTCATTGATTTTTTACTTTGGATGCCACTTTATGCTTTATTTCCATACCCTGTTACCCTGATTGTATTGCAAGTAACTTTAATCGCTGCTGCGGGAATAGTTTTATATTTTTTAGCAAGACACTATCTGTCTGTTCCCATGTCAGTAATGATAGTAGCTAGCTATTATGGAGCCAATGGTGTCATCGGGCCGACGCTGGGCAATTTCTACGAACACTGCCAAATTCCTTTATTTGTATTTAGCTTGCTTTTAGCATTAGAAAAGCAGCGTTGGGTGTTATTTTGGATGTTCGCAGCCTTAACTTTAGGCACTCGCGAAGATGCGGGAATTACCTTATTCGGAATCGGAGTATATTTAATTTTCAGCCGCCGTTACCCGCGCACTGGTGTAGCTTTGTGCCTCATGAGTTTTAGCTATGTTTCGCTAATAACTAATACAGTCATGCCGATGTTTTCGGTTGATAGTTCCAGACTGTACTTAGCTAATTACTTTAGGCAATTTGTCAAAACAGAAACTCCCTCAACTCTAGAACTGCTCTGGGCGATTATCAGCCAACCTCAGATCATAATTCAAGTATTGTTCACCAACTTCAGCAAACGCATTTTATACCTTTTAGGTCATTGGTTGCCGCTAGCATTTGTACCTGTGATTACTCCTAGCGCCTGGATAATGACAATTTTTCCTTTGTCGGTTCTACTGCTGCAAGTTTTTAATCAGGCCGCTACTTCAATCAATACTCGCTACACCTTAGCTGTAATTCCCGGCTTATTTTACGGTACAATACTGTGGTGGTCACAACATCAAGAAAAATTTAAACCTAGGCTGCACCGCTTCTGGATTGGGTGTATCGGTTTGTCAATACTTCTTACCTACACTTCTAATCCGCATCGAGCTTTGTATTTCATTTCTCCTTACTCCATCCAACCTTGGGTTTATCAATCTTTAAGCGCTCAATTGGAACACGCGGCTGATTTAAAAACAGTTTTTAATTCGATTCCAAAAGATGCGAGCATTTCCACCAGCGGTTACATAGTACCCCACCTCTCCGGGCGCCGGAACATAATTCGTTTAGAAGTGATGCAGATGAAAGATGAAAATGGAAAAACAGTCGATGTTGATTATGGATTGCTAGATTTGTGGCAGTTGCAGCAGAATAATTTAAAAGCTCCGGTCGATCGCGGTAGAGTTAGGGGGGGAGTGCGTTTTGCGGACGAAGCTCTGTGGCAGGGAACTTACGGAGTTGCTCAAGTATTAGATGGAGTGGTTTTGATTCAAAAAGGTATAACTTCTAAGCCAGAAGTTTTGTCGGCTTGGTTGAAATTGCGACAAGAAATCCAGCCGTTTATGTAAAAGTAACAAGAAAAGAGGTCTGTAGGTAGGTAGTGTCGATCGCCCTTTGCGAGTAAAATGTTCAGTAAAGCTCGATCGACCCCCTGTTTTAATTCTGCGTTGAGCATCTAGTAGCCCAGAAAATCATTAAGAATTATAACCTAGGTCAGTCGATCGGGTGATGCGGGCTGGGGAATATTCGCGACCATACTCGAATACAATGCCCAAAAGGTTTGCTATACTCCAGAATATAGAAGCAATTAACCCTTTGAAAAATTTCAGGCCGGAGCTATGACATCCTATGCAACCTCCACAGCAAGAGCCGAAATGAGTGAAATCCGGCGCTTGAAAAATATACTGCCACCAGAACTACAAAGTTGGGTAACAGTAGAAAAAACCATAGAAGTTAATCCCACCTTGATCCGCAGCGAAGAAATCGGCAAAGATCAAGTAGAAATACAAATAGACCTGATCCGCTGGGAACAACTAGCAATGGATCAGCGCAATCTACTGTTTTGGCACGAAGTCGCCAGAATCCAAAACGACACCATCCCCAGAGACGGCTGGGAAATGGCCGCCCTCGCCATCGGTTTAGGTGGCGCAGTCGGCGAACTTTGGGTGCAAGACGGCTTGCTGCTGGTACTAGCCCTATCCCTATGCGGCATCTCCGGCTGGAGGCTGTACCAGAAAAACAACGGAGAAAAAAGTTTAAAAGAAGCAGTAGACGCGGACGAAAAAGCCCTCGCCCTCGCCACCCGCTTCGGCTACACTCTCCCAAACGCCTATAAAAGCCTCGGTAGCGCCTTAAAAACCCTGATCGAGCAAACCTCCAAAAAGCAGCAGCGAGCTAAATACGAAGCCCGTCTCCAAGCCCTCAAACGCAACGCAGCCAAAGCCAAGGCCAAAGTCAAACCCCTGGAGCGCGAAACTTCCCAGTCAGAGAACGTCTACAATTCGTAAGCTCTGGTAAGTTGTCTCGTCGCAGCAGCAATTCTCAGGAGTAATCTTGGGCATCCCCCTCAGAGTCGGTATTCTGACTCATCGGTGGGAAGATGTCAACTAGGCACTGTTGATCCTTCGACATCTCCTAGTTGGCAAGCAGATTGATACCTAAACCATCGATCGGTTGACCTGTTAAAATATAAAGTTTGTATAAAGCTAGCCTTGTGTTAACAATAATATTTGGTAAAAATCGATCGGCTAGGACAGAATAAGCTATATACATTAGCTTGAAATTTGAAACCAGGACTTCATGGTCAGCCAAACCCCAGAGGCAGATTTTCGGGTAACATATTTGGACGAGATTCCCTCGGTTCACATCCCCGTGCGCTTAAGCGTACTTGAAGCGGTAAACTTCAAGACAACCTGCCAGCAACTTTTCTCTGGAAGCACCGTTCCCAGTAAAATTGTCCTAGACTTCAGTCAGACCACGTTCATAGACAGTAGCGGGATCGGTGCCCTCGTCGGCAATCTCAAATTTGCCAAACAGCGGGGCAGCGACTTAGTGCTCCGAAGCCTTAAGCCACAGGTGATGGCAGTATTTGCTCTTACCAGCCTAGATCAAGTCCTGACGATCGAGCAGCCCTCTGCAACCGGAACCCCGAAAGAGACCAACCGAGCGGACAATCAGCTACCCATGACCCACCCCTCAGTGCGATCGTGGGTGAAACGGCTCATAGATATCGTCGGGGCAATAGTCGGTTTGATAATTACAGGAATATTGTTCATACCCATAGTCGCAGCCATCACAATCAACGATCCCGGCCCGATCTTTTTCGGTCAAACCCGCTGCGGCTGGATGGGAAAAAAGTTTCGGATTTGGAAATTTCGATCGATGTGTACCAACGCCGAAGCCCTCAAATCCCAAATCAAAAACCAAGCCTCCGGCGCATTTTTCAAAAATGACAACGACCCCCGGATTACCAAAGTCGGGCAGATTTTACGCAAAACCAGTCTCGACGAACTGCCGCAGTTTTGGAACGTACTCAAAGGCGAAATGAGTCTAGTGGGCACCAGACCACCTACCCCAGACGAAGTGGAACGCTACGAAGTACCCCAGTGGCAGCGTTTGGATGTCAAGCCCGGGATGACCGGCGAATGGCAAGTCAACGGCCGCTCTCAAGTGCGGGACTTTGAAGATGTCATCCGCCTCGACTTAAAATACCAACAAAACTGGAGCCTGATGTATGACCTGAAACTAATTGTTAAAACCGTAACCATCCTGTTTCAGAAAAATAGTGGCGCTGTATAGATTATTGACACTCTCAGGGCTAAAGCCACTGAGATTCTGCGGACAGAGTAAAACTCTCGCTACGACCGTCAAACGCCGTCTACCTAGTCACCAATCGTCAAGCGATAGTTTCTAGCTACTTTTATTTTTTCCAATGCTTTCAGAATCCATCACTAAGCCAAGACGCGGTACGCTCCGCAACCTGCCTTTATTTGCTCTTTCCTGTCATACTGCGCCAGGACTTAAACCTAACCGTT
>DPLL01000085.1:0-6484 GCA_003542015.1 Microcoleaceae cyanobacterium UBA9251
TTCAGGGTATTTCTTATAAGGGACAATGGAAATTGAGTAAAATTTTTCGCTATCAGCTATTGACGATCGCCTGTTGCGTTTTGGCGATCGCCTTTTCAGTACCCGTTGTTGCAGTTCCCCCGCTACAACCAGTTAGTGCGAATCAGCTACAAGCAAGTGAATCCGAATCGATCGCCTTTGACGCTCAAATCTGGGGCGTTCAGGGCCAACCGGGAGACAAAGCATCGCTGTTAAAGTCGATCGACTACAGCCTTGGTTATCTCAATACAGCCGCCGCAGCTAATGCTTACAGTCGCTATCAAGTAGCAGGAATTACGCGCGATCGCGTCCGCCGTTCCCTCGATCGCTTTCGCCAATTAGTCATCAACTCAACCACACCAGCACAACTACAACAATCTGTCAAGCAAGAATTTGTATTTTACAAATCCATCGGCAAAGACAGCAAAGGAACAGTATCATTTACCGGTTATTTTGAGCCGACTTACGCAGCATCTAGAACCCCCACCGCCGAATATCGCTATCCCCTGTATCGCGTGCCGCCAAACATAGCATCTTGGGCAAAACCTCACCCGACAAGATTGCAATTAGAAGGTGAAGATGCTTTGCAGGCAAGTAAAGGATTGTTGCGGGGATTAGAATTAGTTTGGTTGCGCGATCGATTCCAAGCATTTCTGGTTCACGTCCAAGGTTCTGCGAGATTGCAGCTAACAGATGGTAGCATGATGACAGTCGGTTTTGCAGGCAAAACAAGTCACAGTTATACAGGAGTTGGGCGAGAATTAGTTAAAGACGGAAAGTTTACTTTAGAACAGTTAAATTTGCCGAAACTAACAGAATATTTTACCAATTTTCCCGAAGATATGAACAGGTATTTGCCAAAAAATCAAAGCTTTGTATTCTTCCGGGACACAAACGGATCTCCAGCCACAGGAAGCATTGGAGTACCAGTAACTGCCGAAAGGTCGATCGCTACCGACAAATCCCTAATGCCACCCGGAGCCCTAGCATTAATTAGCACCAAACTACCCTACCCAAATGCAGCGGGAAAACTCGAACAAAACGCAGTGAATCGGTACGTTTTAGACCAAGATACAGGCGGTGCAATTAAAGGTGCCGGTAGAGTAGACGTATTTATGGGCACCGGAAACCTTGCAGGCGATCGAGCCGGTTTCATCAACTCAACCGGAGAACTATATTATCCACTTTTAAAGTAGATAATACAATCCTACGCATTGCAACGTAATTCTGTGCATTGCAACGTAATTCTGTCATTCTGAGGGTCACGAAGAATCTCAAACCTTTGCAACACCGCCCGCTTTGTGCGTAAATTCTGTGAAACAATCTCCATCCATCTGCGTCCATCTGCGTCCATCTGCGTATATCTGCGTGCATCTGCGGTGAAAAAATCCCCAACTCAAATGCTAGACAAAATTTGGCAATTCATCAAACAACTAATACAGCGACTGTTCAAAACCCAACCCTCCCATCCCCCAGCACAACAAAAGCCCCTTCCACCAACCCTGACAGACGCCGAATACGAGGCGAAATTCATGGAAATTCTCGAAGGAGTGAATCAAGGCTGGAGTAGAGGAGATGTCGCCGGATTTCTCATCGCAAAACGCCTGAAAGACGGGGAATTAGCCGCTTGGCTGCATCGGTTTGGGGTTCGATTGCTAGAGGGCGAACATGGGGATGTCCCCGGGACAGATGCAGTCGAATCGCTTCAGGAATTGGCGCGCAGGCTGTTGTTATTGAGTAGAATTCGTGACGGGGAATTGGGAAATGTTGCGAGGGAAATTAGCCGGGAGATATTAGCAAGATTTCCCCTACCGATTGTTGAGGATGATGGTGAGAATGGGCTGGTGATTGAGGCGGTGTTTGTTGGGGATGGTTTGGGTTTTTCTGGGGAAGAATAAGTGTAGTAGGGACACGGCACCGTGCCCATTGGTGTCAACAATCGCCTAAAAGCCTTGAGAAATCTCGTTTTTACACTAAGTCTAGATCCCCCTCGCATCCCCCTTAAAAAGGGNNGGGGGGATCTAGGCTTAATAGTCAAACAGCATTCTGTGACTGGGTTTGACGTTAAGTTGACACGAAGAAGGGCTCTTGGAGTGTAGTAGGGAAGCGATTGATAGGCGGGTGTATTTCATAAACGTAGAATCTGCTGTAAATTTCTGGTGAGAATCCAAAATCCAAAATCCAAAATCCAAAATCCAAAATAGAATGACACAAGTAATCGGCATCGACTTAGGCGGCACCGCAATTAAACTCGGCAGATTCAGCGCCGACGGCATTTGTCACCAATCCTTAACAGTGCCAACGCCTCAACCGGCAACGCCTGAAGCGGTTTTAGCGACAATGGTAGACGCAATTTCTCAACTCAATCCAGTCGAAAATGCTGTAAAGTCGATCGGCATTGGCACCCCTGGCCCCGCAGACGCCACCGGCAGAATAGCCAGAGTCGCAATTAACCTCAAAAACTGGCAAAACGTCCCCCTAGCTGACTGGTTGGAAGCCAAAACCGGACTGCCGACAATATTAGCAAATGACGCTAACTGTGCCGGATTGGGAGAAGCTTGGTTAGGTGCTGGCCGCCACTTTAAAAACCTAATTTTGCTAACATTAGGCACTGGTGTCGGCGGTGCAGTTATCCTAGATGGCAAACTATTTTCAGGTCATCTAGGTGCCGCCGGCGAGTTAGGATTAATTACGATCAATCCCGACGGCCCGGAGTGCAACAGCGGCAATCGCGGTTCTTTAGAACAATATGTTTCAGTGCAAGCAATTCGCCGCGAAACGGGTTTAGAACCACTAGAATTAGCGAATTTAGCTAAGTCTGGAGATGCCAAAGCTGTAGAATATTGGCAAAATTACGGTCGTTATCTCGGTATAGGTTTGGCAAGTCTCATTTATGTTTTAACGCCGGAAGCTATTATTATCGGAGGCGGAATTAGTGCAGGTGCAGAGTTTTTTTTGCCAGCGGTTATAGCAGAAATTGAGCTGCGGGTACTTCCCAGTTCTCGCGAAGATTTGCAGTTATTGGTCGCTGAATTGGGCAATCAAGCGGGCATTGTAGGGGCTGCAAAACTAGCTTGGATGTAATAGCGGGAATTGGTAATTGGGCATTGGGCATTGGGCATTGGGCATTGGGCATTGGCATTGGGCATCGGGCATCGGTGGTTCTTGAAAGATTAGAAAACCACTATCGTAAGGTGCGTCGCCATGTATCATCTACAAGTTCCATCGAATATCTGACAGCGACGCACCCTACACATTAGCACTTCACTTTCTTTCACTAATGACTAATGACTAATGACTAATAACTAATAACTAATGACTAATGACTAATGACTAATAACTAATGACTAATGACTAATGACTTCTTCATAGCAAAGAGTGTCCAGTGGTATTTTTAATGTATTCATGCACTTGTTGATAAGCCTCCTGGTTGCCTTGGCGGGTGAGAATAATCGTATTTGCACTGTCGGGCAGCCAAAAGCTTAGCCGACCGTTAGGTTCGCAAACAAAAGAGCTAATTCGACTCAAATCGATCGCAAATTCTTTACGGTCATAGTTGATTTTTACCCAGGCACCTTTTAAATTGCGATCGATCGTTTTTTTGAGGTAATCGAGAACTTGCTTGTAAGTGTCAGAGTTGGCGTGGGGAATGAGGATAATCGGTTGACTGCTATTAGGCAGCCAAAATGTGAGCCGCTTATTATCCAGTTCGCTAGAAAAAGCACCAATAGTGTCCAGGTCAATTAGATATGTATTTTTCTCATAAGTAAATTTTATCCAGTAAGCCACAAAGACCTCCTCAAACCTGTGTTCCCTGGTATTTTAGGATAGTTTGACAACTCATCCTTCAAATCCCAGCCCAAAAATTAAGTCGCAATGCTTGCTCAAATTAGATGACAATTCTTCAAGCTTCTTGCACCTGTCGCCCTAGCCTTTTGACCGAAACAGTCCTGGACGCAAAAANNGGCTCTCACCTTCTAAAACATCCTGCTTTCCCTGAGTGCTCGCAGCTTGCACAAATCCTTGAAACAAGGGATGAGGGGCGCTAGGTCGAGATTGGAATTCGGGGTGAAATTGACTGGCTATGAAAAAGGGATGGCTGGGCAATTCTATCATTTCTACTAAGCGGCCATCGGGAGATGTGCCGGAGACTGCATAACCTGATTCTAAGAAAAGATTGCGATAGGCGTTGTTGAATTCGTACCGGTGGCGGTGTCGCTCGTAAATCACTTCCTGCTGATACAGTTTGAAAGCTAGGGTGTCGGGATTGACTCGGCATGGATACAAACCCAGTCGCATTGTACCGCCCAAATCGACTACATCTTGCTGTTCGGGCAATAAGTTAATTACCGGATTCGGTGTATTCGGGTCAAATTCAGCGCTGTTGGCATTTTCTAGTTGTGCGGTGTTGCGTGCCCATTCAATGACTGCACATTGCATCCCCAAGCATAATCCCAAAAATGGAATTTTGTGGTGTTTGGCGTATTGAATCGCAGCTATTTTGCCGTCTACTCCCCGAATCCCAAAACCGCCTGGTACAAGAATGCCGTTGACACCTTTGAGA
Organism: Microcoleaceae cyanobacterium UBA9251; assembly: GCA_003542015.1. GTDB lineage: Bacteria > Cyanobacteriota > Cyanobacteriia > Cyanobacteriales > Microcoleaceae > Microcoleus. The sequence continues at coordinate 4,583 of DPLL01000085.1, forward strand.
TAATTTTCGATATTTCCCGATTCTAAGTCTTCTGAGTTAATCCAGTGTAAATTCAGATCGCAGCCGATCGCAATTGCCGCGTGCCGCAAAGCTTCCACCACCGAAAGATAAGCATCGTTCAACCGCACGTATTTGCCAACTAAAGCAATATCAATTTTGTGGCTGGGACTGTAAAGCCGGTTGACTAAAGTTTGCCAGGAATGCAAATCTGGCTGGCGGTGTTCGAGTTGGAGCAAATTGATAGTTTGTTCGGCCAAACCTTCCTGTTCCATCATCAGGGGTACTTCGTAGATACTTTTAGCATCTTGAGNNGGACGATCGCACCTACAGACTAAAATATCAGGTTGAATGCCGATCGAGCGCAATTCCTTGACCGAATGCTGAGTCGGTTTAGTTTTCATCTCCCCAGCCGAAGGAATCCAAGGTATCAGCGTTACGTGCATATACAAAACATTGCGCCGCCCGACATCCTTGCGAAACTGCCGAATAGCCTCCAAAAACGGCAAAGATTCAATATCTCCCACCGTTCCGCCAATTTCCGTAATCACCACATCAGGATTGGTATTTTTTGCTACTCGGTGAATGCGCTCTTTAATCTCGTTAGTGATGTGCGGGATCACCTGCACCGTACTCCCCTGATATTCGCCGCGGCGTTCTTTATTAATCACCGCTTGATAAATTGCCCCCGTCGTCACGCTGTTGAGGCGGGACATGGAAGTATCGGTAAAACGCTCGTAATGCCCCAAATCCAGATCGGTTTCAGCACCGTCTTGAGTCACGAACACTTCCCCGTGCTGAAACGGGCTGAGAGTGCCGGGGTCAACGTTAATATAGGGGTCTAGCTTCAAAATCGAGACAGAATAGTCCCGCGACTTCAACAAACGGCCAAGGGAGGAAGCGACAATTCCCTTGCCAATACTGGAAACCACGCCGCCGGTCACAAACACAAACTTGCTCATAGGATTTTTGACTTTAGATGTTTCAATGTCAGGTCACACTCAAATGTGACATAGGTCATCCATAAGGGCAACCACGGGGGATTACCCCTACACCCATTTGACTAATCATCGACGATTGTTATGTGCTTGCAACCAAGTTGTCAAATCTGACAAAGTGGTAAAGTCTAATAGCGCCTCTCCTAGATTCTCTAATTGCGATGCAGATAACTGAGCGATGCGGGTTGGGATCTGTGGCGACAGCACGCCAAAACGCCGCTCTAACAGACGAACAATTAATCGCAACTTGCCTTGTTCGATGCCTTGTNNGTCTGATGCCTTCTTCCATCCCAAGTCTGGTAGCTTTGGTGATTGCACCGCGCTGGTCTTGAATGAACATTTATCGCCTCTCTAAATCTGCCAATTCTTCAGGTTCTAGATTTGCTTCGTTGGCGATGGCAAAAGCTTTACGGAGTTCGGGTACATCCTCCAATTCTTTCGGCACAGACCTGAGAGTTCTAGCTATTTTCATGAAATATATCCACTTGTCAGTCAGCGTCTCTAACTCCTCTAAGGTCTTGTTGAATTTTGGCAATTCAACAAAGGTAATTTCTAATTCATTGGGCAGATACTCAGTAAAAAAAGTTTTTTATTTGAACACAAATCGCGAAATCACTGTATCTAGATTCTCAAACATTTGGAAATCTGTAATTTTCAAGGCAATCACCGGATTTAACAAATTGTAGTTTTTCCCGCTTTTAAATTGCACTAAATAAGCTTGGGTGGCATTGTATAAAATCCGCTTCTAGAAGGATTATACATTCAAGACCTGCATTTCAANNAAAGGCAAAGTCGGTTTTGGGATTAATAAAATTCATGGTAATTGCAATTTATAGGGGGTTGAGAGGTTTCGGTTAGAGTTTATTTAATTGTCTAACTTATTATACAATCTTGTAGGCGATCGTCG
>DPLL01000085.1:6634-6938 GCA_003542015.1 Microcoleaceae cyanobacterium UBA9251
GTACTCAAAATAAGGGCCCAGAACAAGTCTTTCCTCTCAAGCAAACTCAAGTTAAAGCCAAAATTGCCGGCAATATCTCCCGCGTCGAAGTTGTTCAGAAGTTTGAAAATCCTTTTTCCGAACCTTTAGAAGCTGTTTATGTGTTTCCTTTACCCGACGAAGCGGCNNTGATTTTGGGTGCTAAATATGGAGCGATAATTTCTAAATCTTCGATGACTGGTTGTCCTTCGTATAGCATGGCATTCAAGAAACTAATCAGAATGTCTTTACTGTCAGCAGAACCAAAGATTTTTTTAAAGGCAAA
>DPLL01000085.1:7019-7167 GCA_003542015.1 Microcoleaceae cyanobacterium UBA9251
TTTCTGCTGGTATCGCATTCCTCGCAGCGATCGAGTGTGGCGCTGTTCTCGCTCCGCACTCCTCGCGGGCGGTAACTCCCAGGGGAAATTCTCCGTCTCAGTCGCCGAATATCCTGGCTGGAAATGATGTTAATTGCCATAGGAGTCG
>DPLL01000085.1:7204-18119 GCA_003542015.1 Microcoleaceae cyanobacterium UBA9251
CGAACTATTAAAGCTGATATCAAACGGCGCGATGAAGCTTTAGAAATTTACGAAAAAGCCAGACAGCAAGGCCGCACTGCGGGTTTGTTGGAACAAGAACGGGACAATATTTTTACTCAGTCTCTCGCTAATATCAAACCGGGGGAAAAAATTGAAGTTACGATTCGCTACACGGAAAGTCTCAAATTTGTCGGCGGCGATTACGAATTTGTGTTTCCAATGGTGGTNNCCTTAGCAAGGGGGGGGCAGGGGGGGGTTAATTCCGATGCCGATCGCATTAACCCGCCTGTCATGCCTCCGGGAACGCGATCGGGTCACGATATCGCTGTTTCGGTAGAAATAGATAGCGGAATTCCGATTAGGGATGTCCGCTCTACTTCTCATCAAATTGTCACCGATCGCAGCGGTAAGATAGTTAGCGTTAAATTAGCCAATTCTGATACAATTCCCAATAAAGATTTAATTTTGCGCTATCGAGTAGCGGGCGAAAATACTCAAGCAACAGTCCTGACTCAAGCTGACAATCGGGGCGGGCATTTTGCAGCTTATCTGATTCCGGCATTGAATTATAAAAGTAATGAGATTGTCCCTAAAGATGTTGTGTTTCTGATGGATACTTCCGGTTCTCAACAGGGCGAACCGCTGGCAAAATCTCAGGAGTTGATGCGCCGCTTTATTCAAGGTTTAAATCCCAACGATACTTTTACAATTATTGATTTTGCCAACACTGCAAAAGCACTTTCAACTGTTCCTTTAGCCAATACGGCGTCAAATCGACAAAGGGCAATTAATTATATCGACAAGTTGCACGCAGACGGTGGCACAGAACTACTCAACGGCATCCGAACAGTGATGAATTTTCCGGCTCCAGAAATAGGAAGGTTGCGGAGTATTGTATTAATCACTGATGGTTATATCGGTGGCGAAAATGAGGTGCTGGCTTTTGTTCAGCGGAGTCTGAAACCGGGAAATAGACTCTACTGTTTTGGTGTGGGCGGTTCTGTGAATCGGTTTTTGATCGACCGTTTGGCCCAAGTGGGAAGAGGCACATCTCAAGTAATTCGTCAAGATGAACCGTCGGCAGAAGCGGCAGAAAAGTTTTTTCGCCAAATTAATAATCCGGTATTGACTGAGCTGCAAATTAGTTGGGAAGGAATGGGGGAAAAACCGGAGATTTATCCGATCGCGCCACCGGATTTATTTGCCAGTCAGCCTCTAGTTTTGTTTGGCAGAAAGGGCGATCGCACCAGCGGCAAACTTCGCATCCGCGGCACTCAGGCTGGGGGTAAAACTTACGAACAGATTTTACCAGTTAATTTTGCTCCCTCCGTCAGCGTGCGGCAGCGGGAGTCAAATCCCGCGACAGTCGCAAATACTGATTTTGGCAATGAGGCGATCGCTCAACTTTGGGCTCGATCGCGCATTAAAGATTTAATGAATCAAATGTTTGGTGGCGAGACGAAATCTGTCGTGGAATCTGTGACTAATACTGCTCTGACTTATCGCTTGCTGTCAGAATACACGGCTTTTGTGGCTGTGAGCGAAGAAGTGCGGGTCGAACCAGATGGATCTCGTCGGCGAGTCCAAGTGCCTGTAGAATTGCCACAGGGGGTGAGCTATGAAGGTATTTTTGAGTCGGATGGGGCGATCGGGCCAACTAGAGGCGGCGCTCGCAGTGTCACCGCGAATCGGCTTTTGTCACCGCCGGCGCCAATTCCTGTGCGGGAAAGAGGTTACGGGGATTTGCAACGCCCGCAGCAAGGCACTTCTCCCTTGCAAATAGTCAGTGCCGAAGGGTTGGATGCTGGGGCGATCGCACTTTTGACTCAATACCTGCAATCTGTGACTCTCCCCACTGGAGTTAGTGGTGAGACAGTGTGGGAGTTGTTGGTACAAAATGGCCGCGTTACTCAAGTGGCGATCGATTCTCAAGCCTCGACGCTGCAAGCAACTGACGCCATTGAGACTCTCAAGAAATCCCTAATTTCCTGGCAACCTCCCGCAGGATTAAAGGGCATTGTGCGCCTGAAGTTGCAAATTAATCGTTAATGTCGATCGTTAAGGATTGACTAATCACTATGAACAGTAATTTTGTGGTAGTTTTGGTAACTGCTGATTCGGAGGTGGAGGCGGAGGCGATCGCAAAATCTCTAGTTGAAAATCAGCTAGCTGCTTGTGTGAGTTTGTCGCCAATTCGCTCTATTTATGCTTGGCAAGGCGAGATTCATTCCGCTGCTGAGTGGCAGTTGGTGATTAAAACTGAGTTGGCTAAATTTGAGGATTTAAAAACAAAAGTGCGCGCAATGCATTCCTATGAAGTTCCCGAAATTATTGCTATTCCGATTGTCGCCGGTAGCGAAGCTTATCTCGATTGGCTCGGACAATCAATAGGTTTGTAGTCAGGAATTTAGTCCTGAATTACAGCAGATTCCATGTTGATGAAGTACACCCGCCTATCGATCCCCGTAGGGTCAAGCGTGCCCTTCTTAGTGTCANNCAAAGTCCCCCAACAACCAGGGGGGGACAGGAGTCTTCTCAAAGTCCCCCAACAACCAGGGGGATTTAGGGGGATCTAGACTTGGGGTAAAACCCAGATTTCTCAAGGGTTTCAGGCTTAAGTTGACACTAAGAAGGGCACGGTGGAGTGTCCCTACACTTCATAAACTAGGAATACGCTGTATTAGATTTTGAAGGACTGAAGTCTTGACTGCAAACGCTAAGAAACCTACTGATTTTTGCTGGTAGGAAAGAAATTTCTTGCTTGTGGAACAGGCCAGAAAGCCTGTTCATAAAAAGCTTAAAGTAAAATCAAAACATTCCCTTGTCAACACTCAACAACTGTCAACACTCAACACTCAACTATATAAAGGTAGGGAGACAGTAAATGCAGTACCTTTACCGATCGCACTTTCCACACTTATTGTACCGCCGTGTAGGTCAACTATGTGTTTGACAATGCAAAGTCCCAACCCCGATCCTTTAATATTACCTACATTAGCAGCTCGTTCAAACTGCTGAAATAGTTTCCCTCTATATTCGAGTGGAATGCCAATTCCCTGATCTCGGACGCCAAAAATAACCTGCTGGTCATCGCAGTTTAATTCGAGACTGATTGTGCCGCCATCTGGAGAATATTTTATGGCATTTGATAGCAAATTAATCAGGAGGTAGTTGAGCAATTTTGCATCCAGAACAGCGTGGAGGGGTTCTTTTTGAATTTGTAAAGTTACTCGGTGTTTATGAGTGACAATCGGTTGCATTTCTGCTAAAATAGAGGTGCATAAATCAATCACATTTACGGGCTTTAAATTTAAGTCAATTTTTCCTAACTCTGCCTTGCCGATAGTTAAAATATCATCGAGCAATTCACTCATATTGCTGACCGCTTTTTTAATGCGATCGACATTTTTATTGATGGTGAATGGCATCCCACCCGGTGCCAAATCTTCCAGCATTTCCGCCGATAACTGTATGGTAGTTAAGGGAGTGTTTAAATCGTGGTATGCCATTGAAATAAGTTGCGATTTTTTGTCGCTAGTCGCTGCTGCTAATGCAATTAAATTTCGCATTCTCAGTGCTTCTTTGTGCTTGCTCAGTGCTATCTTAATGGTGGCGTGCAGTTCTCTTTCTTTAATCGGTTTGAGTAGGTAGCCGTAAGCACCCGTATTTTCGGCTCTCTGCAAGGTTTCGTCGTCTGCATAGGCAGTTGTATAGATAATTGGGATATCTAATTCTTGATTAATTATAGCTGCTGTTTCTATGCCGTCAATGTCGCCTTTGATGACTAGATCCATCAAGATTAAATCTGGCTTAATTTCATCCACCCGCTGTATAGCATCTGCTCCTGAAGAAACGATATCTATAATTTTGTATCCCAATTTTTCTAATTTTGAGGACAAATTTTTGGCGATTAAAAGTTCGTCCTCTACAATTAAAATAGTAGTGATTTGTTCTGGGTTATTCATAGTTTTTACTTGGCCAACCTATGAGAATATTTTAATTCATGAAATTTTAAGTGAAACGTAGTCCCGATTTCTCCTGATAATTCAATAGTTCCTTCTAGCTGCTCGGTTAAAGTACAGACTACTTGAAAACCCATCGATCCCGTTTTCCGAAAATCTAAGTTTTTCGGAAAACCAGCGCCGTTGTCCTTGACTAAGAGGTGAATTTCTCCCTCGCCCGTTTGATAGCATTCTACACTAACAGTACCATTGGCGCGAGCCGGGAAAGCGTGTTTCAAGGTATTTGAGACCAATTCATTAGCAATTAAACCGCAGGGAGTAGCAGTCTCAAGGTTCAGGAAAATTGGTTCAGCTAATACCTCCAACTCAATCCGGCGATCGCTAATATTGTAAGAGTGAAATAAATTAGTGACTAAATCTTCGAGATATTCACCAAAATTAATTTTAGCCAGATTTTTAGAGCGGTAGAGTTTCTCGTGAATCAGAGCCATAGAGTAAAGGCGATTCTGACTTTCTTCAAACATTTTGGCTAGCTGCGGGTCAGCAACGGTTTCAGATTGCAGTTCTAAAAGACTGGCGACTACGCAGAGATTGTTTTTGACGCGGTGGTGAATTTCTTTGAGCAAAATTTCTTTTTCTTTCAGGGATGTCTTTAAATTTTCTTCAGCTTGTTTGCGATCGCTCAGTTCAGCTTGCAATTGCCGATATAGCAGAGATTGCTGAATGGCGATCGCTAATTGATTAGCTAATTGCTGAAATAAATTTACTTCCCATTCTCGCCAATTCCGGTCTCGATCGCACTGGTGAGCAATCAGCAATCCCCAGAGTTGATTTAGCTGAACAATCGGCACTATTAACTTAGCCCTGACTTCAATTTCTGGCGATAAATCTATCAAACCAGGTGAAATCAGTGCCTCTTGCTCAGATACATCATCAAGGCGAAATTGTAAATAATCCTGGTAGTTTCCTAGCCCTAAAGCCTCTGCTGAAAAAATAGTATTCAGGATGTGAGTGCATCCGTCTGCAACGGCTTCCGCAATGACTTGGCCACGACCATCGGGTAAAATTTGATAAACCAAAACTCGATCGGCTAGCAATACTTGCTGAAGTTCGGCAACAGTTGTGTTGAGAATTTCCTCTAATTGCAAAGACTGGCGCACACGACGGGCGATCGCCTCGACCAGCCGCTCTTGCTCGAACTGCTGCTGCAGGGTGATTTCGGCACATTTGGAATTGCTGATGTCGGCGGCGTAACCAATAATTTCGATCGGCTTTCCCCTACTGTCTACTAATAATTTTAGTTCCGTCCGCAGCCAGCGGTATATTCCATCTTTATGCAAAAAACGATACTCGCAAATACGATTTTCTTGCTCCGATAAATCCGATAAAGCAACTAAAAATTGCATGATATCTTCAGGGTGAATGTGACAGCACCAGAAATAAGCATCCGCTAAAAACTCTTCCGGGTTGTAACCGACGATCGCCCTCACATTATCGCTAATATAAGTAGTACCAAAATCCCCTTCAGGCGAGACAGTAAAAATTACCGCCGGATTAGAAGCCAGCAAAAATTGCAACCGTTCTTTCAACTGCTGTAATTGCAATTCTGCTGCCTTGCTATCGCTGATATCTTCGATCGCAGCCATAGTGTAAAGGGGACTGCCATCCAGAGCGCGAATCAGTGTCACCGTCAAGTTGACCCAGATCAATTCGCCGTTCTTTTTCCTACAGCGTTTTTCTATTTGGAACCGAGGAATATGGCCTTCTACAAGCTGCTTGACTTGCTCTAAATCTGCTTCTAAATCTTCTGGGTGGGTGATATCAGCAAAACTAATTGTCGCCAACTCAGAGTCGCTGTAGCCGAACATCTGGCGGTGAGCCTCATTCACTTTGACCATGCGAAAGTCGCTCACCCTTGCCAAACTCAGGGCGATGGGAGCATCGTCAAATAAGTTGCGAAACTTTTCCTCACTCTTTTGCAGTGCAGCTTCTGTCAATTTACGCTGAGTAATGTCTCGCGCTACCACAATTACTCGATCGACCCCAAAGGGCGAAATACTTGCCTCAAACCAGATTAACTTACCACCAATTTCCAGAGTGTAATCAATTCTCTCCGTCTGCTGAGTTCTCAGCGTGCGCTCTATGTAGCTGAGACAGAGTTCGGCTTCTGCCAATGGTAGAACTTCCACGACAGTTTTGCCCAGCATTTCTTCAGGAGGTTTGTACAGCAGTTGGGGAGCCGAGGGTGCGATTTTGACATAGCGGCCTTCGGCATCGAGCACCAGCACAATATCGGTCATAGCATCAAAAAGTGTTTGCAGTTCTGCTTCGGAGTTTCGCAGTTTCTCTTCGACTAATTTGCCTGCTGTAACTGCCATTTCGTACCGTTCAGTGCAATGCTGGACTCGCTGTTCTAACTCGGCGTTGACTTGTTGCTCATAGGTTTCTGCTTGTTGGCGATCGCTCACATCCCTGCCCACAGCTTGATACTCAATGATTTGTCCCGTCTCGTCAAATATAGCCCGATCGATCCACTGCTGAGTGCGAATTTCGCCGCTGGGCAAAATCACTCGGTGTTCGGAAGTAAAAAATGGCTTTTCAGGAGACAGCAAATTATATTGCTCCCAAAAATATTTTGGTATCAAGCTATTACCCAGCAAGTCTTCCGATTGCACACCAAAATAACGACAGTAAGCTTCATTAACAAATGTCATTCTGCCGTCGGGAAGGTAGCGGCAAATCAGTTCGGTTTGGTCTTCCACAATTTCTCGGTAGCGGGATTCGCTCACCAGCAAAAAATCATTTTTGACCTGTTTTTCGCAACTAAATTTTTGTGCGATTTCTGACTTATTTTCTAATCTTTCACAGGGGTTTTTCAACCGCTGTAAAACTTCTGGCTCCCAGCTTTTAACCAGATTGTACATTGATAATCGCAGGCTTTTTTCAGTGACTAAACCTACTAACTGACCTGCATCGTCTACTATTGGCAACTGGTCGATGGAGTGTTGACAAAATAGGTTAATTGCTGTAAAAACATCTGTAAATTCCGATAGTTTCAGAGTAATTAAATTCCGCTTTATTACGTCGGCAACTTTCCTTTCTTGCCAACAGGATTCTGTGGCGATTAAGTTCACCACATCTCCCTCGCTTAGCAGTCCAACTAGCTGATTTCCGTCGATAACTAGGAGACAACCAGTCGATGCTTTTGCTGTTCCCCTTGAGTCTAGCAGCGGTTGTGCATTAGGTAGTGCACCAGGATCGATCGCCTGACTCATCAGGGCGATCGCATCTACAAGCATAGTTTCCGGTGCAACTGTCAGAGGATGGCGATCGATCGCTTCTAGGGGTAATGATGAAGATATTGGCAAATTGGCAAGTTCCATGAGTCTTGACTTGTTTCGGCTGCTAAACTAACTTTAGCGATATTTTTACCCAGTTGTCAGGAGTTAGTTGTCAGTAGTTAGTTGTCAGGAGTTAGTTGTCAGTAGTTAGTTGTCAGTTAACCAATAACGAAACTTATTTTTCACCAATCAGCAAATAAGTTGTCATTGCCCCTTTGCCTTTAACCTCAATCGTTCCCCGCTCATCAAATAAGTATTTGTGTTCCAATAACTTATAAGTATCTTCGCTGACTTGAATCCGCCAAGGCAAACCGTGAGATTCCATGCGGGAAGCAATATTTACCGTGTCACCCCACAAATCGTAAATAAACTTTTTGATGCCAATTACTCCCGCAACAACCGGGCCGCTGTGGATGCCGATGCGGATGCTGAAAAATTTGCTATGCTGAGCATTAAATCGAGCTATTTCTCTTTGCATATCTATGGCCATTTGGGCGATCGCTTCGGCGTGGTCCGCCCTAGGATCCGGTAATCCTCCTACTGCCATATATGCGTCACCAATTGTCTTAATTTTCTCTAAGCCGAGCCGTTCGCAAATCATGTCAAAGCTTGAAAAAATTTGGTTGAGCAACTCCACAAGGTCGATGGGATTCATCAGGGTAGACAAGTGTGTAAAGCCCACAATATCTGCAAACAAAACTGTCACTTCTGGAAAGTATTCTGCAATAGTAGTTTCGTTTCGTTTCAGCCGTTCTGCTATAGCCTTCGGCAAAATATTTAGCAGCAGCTTTTCTGATTTTTCCTGTTCTTCCCGGAGGGCATCTTCTGCTTGCTTGCGTTCAGTGATGTCGTGGTAACTCCAAACTCTGCCGATAATTTTATCTCCCAGCCGCTGGGGTTGAGAATAGCGCTCAAAAAATCTGCCGTCTTTAAATTCCAACAAGTCGTAACTTTCCGCTTCTGGCTGCTCGTAAAGCGATTCTATTCTATCTTGGAATGCTTCGGAATCTTTAAGTTGTTCTAGCATAAAGGCGACCATTGTTGCATCGTCTCGCAGTGCCATCACTTCGTAAGGTACACCCCACATTTCTACGAATTCTCGATTGTAAGTGACTATTCTGCCATTCCGATCAATGGCCAAAATCCCGTCAGCAGTAGAATCAAACGTTGCTTGCAGCAAAGACACAGATTTTGCGAGGGCATCTTCGGCTTGCTTTCGATCAGTAATGTCTCGTAAAATCGCGCGAATTGCCACTAATTGACCCTCGGAAAATTTACAGCTTATGCTCCCTTCCAGCCAGATTGGTTGGTTGTATTTGGTAATAAATATTGCTTGAATCGAGGCTGGATAAAATGTATTTTCATAGAGGTTTTTCTTGTGAATAGCTTGATATAATATATCTATCGCTTCTTGGGAACTATTGGGATGAATGATGTCAAAAATTGTCATACTAGCCATCTCAGATTCACTGTAGCCGAGAGTTTTTTGCCAAGCCCGATTGACGTACAAAAAATTACCGTCTGCTCCAATGCTTTGAATCAAGTCACTAGCATTTTCAAATAAGTCTCGCAGTTTTTCTTCACTTTCCCGCAGGGCAGATTCTGCTTGTTTGCGCTTGATGAATTGACCGATTTCGCTGCCAATTGTTGTCATTGTCTGGAGCAATTCTTCATCAACAGACTGCACTTCTAGGCTGAAGACAGTCATCACTCCCAAAACAGACCTCGCCGACAGTTCCTGGTCGTAGTCACCCAAAATTGGGAAGCCAAAAGCTCCGTGGATTCCTTCTTCAGCGGCAATTTCTCTGCGTATAAATGTGTCGTTTTCTGCCACATCTGCAATCCACTCAGAGGAACCACTGCCCCAAACGCGACCGGTAAATCCTTCCCCCACTGCAAATGTCATTTGTTCGGCAACTTCTACAAATTTGGGAATGGAAATTGAGCGTTTTGTCCAACTGGCGACGCACCGGAGCAAATTTGGATCGGAAATCGGAATTTTTCTCTTAGTTGCTGACAGCAGTTTTTCACCTATTTCTGGCATCCAAAGTTCGGCAGCTTGCCATCCCAAACTATGGCAAACTACAGGGAGAATTTCTGCGATCGCCATTTTGACTGTTTCGCATTCCGAGAGGATCCGGGTAGTAGCATACTGAACTACTTTTCGCTTGCTGGCTCGCTGTTTATCTGTAACATCGCGGCCAATGTACACGAAATCTTTAACGCTAGCCTTTGCTTCAGAAATACTCTTAATCTCAGTCGGAATCGCTGTGCAGGAAAAGGCCACTGTCAGTCTTTCTCCGGTTTTCCGCAAGCAAATTACTTCAGTGTTAGTTTGAGATAATTGAGGCTGCTGGCTGACTGCGTACAAAGATTCGCTCTCCGCCGCGATCGCATTTATTGTTCGTCCTACTAATTCCGATTCACTGTAACCAAACAAATCTTGAGCCGCTTGATTGACTTTTTTAATTTTTCCCGACGCCGTTGTCACCAACAAAACTTCGGCCATTGAAGTAATAATTTTTTCAACATACTTATTAGTAGCTGCTAAGGTACTCAATAAAATATTCATTTCATTGGTAGCCTGAACAAGAGTTTGTTCCAAACCCATCCTGTCTGTTACGTCTTCAAAAAATATAATCAATGTTTGATAATTTTCGTCAGTGAGGAACTCGACGATATACATATCAAAATAGAGCCGCGAGTTATTCTCGAAAACCCGCGTCATCGCTTTTAACTCAAAATTTGGCAAACGCCCTTCAAAAATCTCGATTAAAATTTCTTCCATTCCTACCAATTCTGGAAATGGAATGCGGACATCATTGCCCGCCTCCACTTCGTTGGGAGAGTCTGCAAACCGCTGCACTTTGGGAGAGATTTCTTGGATTAAAAAGTCTCTATCCAGTGCCAGATACTCCAAGTGGTGGGGAACCAACAGCTTTTTAAACAGGGTTTTCATGTCGGATTTTTAGTAGTAAATAAGCCCTAGGTATCAAGGAATCTGAGATTAATCTATTTGCGTCTGTTTGTCAAAGGGAATTGTTACTATGAAAGTAGTGCCTAACCCTGGTTCGCTGGAAAATTCGATTTGACCGCCGTGTAAGTCGGCAAACCGCTGCACTGCGGCGGAGGTTTCCTGAATGATGAAATTGTGATTTACCACAAAATATTCTGTTTCTTGCGGAATGAAAAGTTTTCTGAAAATATTGCTCATCCTTGTTCTACCATTGTATAAGCTAGTTTCTGAAAAATTTCATCAACGTCTTTGCCTGTTTTCGCAGATGTTGTGTAAACTGCTATTACTTTGTCTTGACTTATTGAATGGGCAATTTCGACTAGCAGTGCCAATTTTTCTTCGTCAATCAAGTCTACTTTGTTCAAAGCGATGATAATTGATCCTTTAGGGTTAACTGAAGAAAAAAGCTGAATGTGTTCGGAAATTCGTTCGACTGTTTCTGAGCGGCTGACATCGGCAACTATTAAAACGCCGCCTGATCCCTGCAAGTAAGTCGGGGCGATTCCTTTGAATTTGGTATGCCCTTCTAAGTCCCAAATCAGCAACTGGGCTGTGACGTTTTCCCGCTGTTTGACACCTGATAATTCTACGCTTTT
>DPLL01000536.1 GCA_003542015.1 Microcoleaceae cyanobacterium UBA9251
AAACCAGCGGTTTTACCAGTACCTGTCTGCGCTCCCGCTAACAAGTCTTTCCCTGACAGGATTACAGGAATCGCCTGCATCTGAATGGGTGTAGGGTCAGTGTAACCCCGTGCGGTAACAGCACGGAGAATTTTAGTGGACAGACCGAGGTTTGAAAAAGACATGAAACTCCAGAAATAAAATCGGTCTGTCGCCGTTGAGGGCACCAGTCTTGAGCAGACGGATATGGATTGGAAAGGCTAATGTAGGGTGTGGTACCAAAACTGGCAGATACCAACATATATCATTCTAGCAAAATATGGTCTGTCGCTACGCTTCTCAAAAGGTTTGTAGAGAATCGCTGTTTTTAGATACTCGACTTCATTAAAAAAGAAGTCGGGTATNNCCCTTGTTAAGGGGGGTCGGGGGGGATCTTCGAGTTTGAAAACAACCCCTAGATTACCAGATTCCCACCTTGGGTATTTCTGCATCACACGGGTGTAAATTTCCGAGTCTACAAACGCTGCTAACCAAGCTTGCAAATGCGGCCAGGACTGTTGGTTGAACCAAATTCGATCGACCTGAGCGAATTGACGAACAAAAGGTGCGATCGCCCGATCGGCCAAAGCCACAGAATTACCAAATAAATATGTTGTCTTGCTTAACATTGCGTTGAGTCTAGCCAGAGCTAAAGCACCCGACGCCCGATGGACAATTGCATCAGTGTCTTCGTAACGGTTAGGGTATTTATAGCGATCGAGATCTGATTTAAATCCACCATCAAATTCAGCGATTAATTCTAACATTTCTGCAACCGAACCTTGCTCTGGCATTAACCATTTTTCAGGATCATTTTGTGCCAAAGCCCACAACATGATATCGATACTTTCATCTAATACACGCCCGTCGATATCAATTAATATCGGCACCGTACCTTTCGGAGATACATCCAACATTTCCTGCGGTTTATCACGCAAAACAATCTCGCGTAACTCACACACTTGACCGCTCACAATCAACGCGCATCGCGCGCGCATCGCATAGGGACAGCGGCGAAAAGAATACAAAATCGGGTAGGCTGAAATGCGATTAACTTGTTGTATCATCGGGTTTTTTCTGGGAATCGTAACGCGCGCCAATATGTACTTGGTTGCGACCTTTAGCAAGTTCAATTTGACGTTGCCGCTCAGATAAACCTTTTTTTTGCGCTGCGGTTTTTGAGTCATGACAATGAGGACAACTCACGCCCAGCACAAATAATTCCGAAGCCTTATCTTCCTGACTAATCGGGTTGCGACAAGCTCGACAAAGTTCATATTCACCGGGCTTTAACTCATGTACAACTGAAACTCGCTCATCAAACACAAAACATTCGCCTTCCCAACGACTTTCTGCTGACGGCACTATTTCCAAATATTTCAAAATTCCGCCTTCCAGATGATAGACTTGATCGAAACCTTGACTACGCAAAAATGCTGTAGATTTCTCACACCGAATGCCACCTGTGCAGAACATCGCTACCTTGGGCTTATCGCGCAAGGCAGTTTCTTGCCGCACCCATTCTGGTAATTCCGAAAAGCTTTTTGTTTTGGGATTAATAGCACCTTTAAAAGTGCCGATGGATACCTCGTAATCGTTACGCACATCAACCACAACTACATCAGGATCATCCAGCAGTTTGTTCCATTCTTCTGGCTTGACATACTCGCCAGCCATCAAGTTTGGATTAATGTCTGGTACACCCATAGTAACGATTTCGCGCTTCAAGCGTACTTTTAGGCGATAAAAAGGTGGTTTTTCTGAGCTGGATTCTTTGTGTACCAAATCAGCCAAACGGGAGTCACGACGCAGGAATGCCAGCACTGCGTGTACGCTTTGGGGCGAGCCTGCAATTGTGCCATTGATACCTTCTTGAGCAAGCAAAATAGTGCCTTTGACGTTGTTTTCGTTGCAGCAGGCGAGCAGCGGTGCTCTGAGTTCGGCAAAATCCGATAGTTCAACGAATTTATACAATGCAGCGGTTAAGAAATAAGTCATTTATTTTTGTAAATGTTCGATGGGAAAAAAGTTACCACTCATCATATCGAAATGCAAGTAAACAGCATATTTTGCAACAATTTGTTACCGAGATTTCCGAGATGATAATTAGGTTTTGTTACCCGACAACTGAGTTATTGCTAATTTGAGATCTCCCTCGGTATCAATGCAGGTTTGTTTGGCAAGGCAAATTGATTGCTAAAGGGATTCAAAGGTGGCGGTGAAGCCGTCTATGGTGAGGCATTCTTCCATGAATTCTTCTGCGTCATTGACGTTTTCGAGCTGATATTCCATGATCCGCTGTCCGTCGCCTTTCATCTTTTTGGAGGAGAGGGGTGTGCCCGGATATTTGGCCGCGATGGCTTTGAAGTCTTTGGAATGGGTATCCCAGCTTTCGGCAGAACAGTTGATGATTACACGCCACATGATTAAATTCCTGGTTGGGTTTGGTTTGCGAATAGTCTGGATCTTATTGTGTCACAATCGGGTAAATGGCAGCCGCGATCACGGAAGTCGGTTTCACGACACTGCAAATTCGGTGATGCGTCGCCTATTTTCCGATTTGAAGCCTAGAACAATCTGCTGTTTGGGAATTAAGAGCGCTACAAGTTCACTCGCAACACCATCTTCTGTACCGTCTTGTTGAATCCAGATTTTGTGATTAATGAGATCCATATGAATCATGAATCCATAAATTCGTCGCTGCTATTGCCAGCAAATTTCAATCAGTAAATATCGCTCTTTTTTTCATCTATAATTAATTTTGGTTGGGTTTGCGGGTCGTTTTTCATAAATTTGATATAGTCTTCTAAGACGTTAATAACTGCTTGTTTTAAGCTGATGGTTATGGTATCCATTTTACAATAGACATCTCCGAAATAAAAATTATTGGCGCGATCGCAGATAGTCTAAAATAGAATTTTACCGAGAAAAAGACACATGAGTCAGCCTTTTGCCCTCTTTTTTAACTGGTCACTTATTTCTGCCAGTCTGGTCTAGCCTTCTCAGTATAATGTGTTGATTGATGATTTGGTTAAACTGTTGCGCTAAGATCCATGAGCAAAAATACTCCAACAATTTCTTACTCAGTCAAGGGTTTGAAGAGTTCGGCAGAAATTCTTATTGATTCTTGGGGAGTACCCCATATCTATGCTTCGTCCTTCTTTGATGCTTTTTTTGTGCAAGGATTTAATGCCGCACGCGATCGCCTGTGGCAGATTGACTTGTCGAGACGGCGAGGCTTAGGGCTACTTTCTGAGGTATTCGGTCCCAATTACCTGGAACAAGACACAGCCACCAGACTGTTTCTCTATCGGGGGGATATGCACAAGGAATGGTCAGCCTATGGCTCAAATGCGAAGGACATTGCCACAGCTTTTGTCAATGGCGTGAACGAGTATGTCGAGATAGTAAACCAAAACCCCGATCTCATGCCTTGGGAGTTTCAATTACTTGGGTATAAGCCTACTTTCTGGTCTCCAGAGGATGTGGTTCGGATTCGCAGCAATGGATTTTGGTATAACCTGGAAAGTGAAGTCACCCGCGCCCGAATTGCCTGTCAGTTCGGTCTCGAAGTCGATGAATTCCGAAAACAACTTGAGCCGGAGTGGAAGACGAAAATTCCGCAAGGGTTAGATCCCTGTTCGATTCCTGAAAACGTGCTTCATCTCTACACTCTAGCGAAACAGGGCGTAACCTTCACCAAAGAATCCTTGGGAGCAGTTGGAGACGATTCAGGGCAGTTAAGCGGACTTTCTGTCGCTCAAAGCATTGAACATTTGGCAGGAGGAAGCAATAACTGGGCAATTTCTCCCCAATTGACGGCTACGGGTCGTCCAATCCTCGCCAGCGACCCTCATCGAACTCTTTGTGTTCCTTCGCTCCGCTATATCGCCCATCTGGTCGCCCCTGGTCTAAATGTGATTGGCGCGGGCGAACCGGGCTTACCGGGCATATCCATTGGACACAACGATCGCATTGCCTTCGGTTTGACACTTTTTCCGATCGACCAGGAAGATTTGTACGTCCACCAGACCAACCCAGACAACCCAAACGAGTATCACTACAAAGGAGGTTGGGAAACTATACAAGTCGTAGAGGAAGAAATCCCCGTGTGTGGGAGTACACCTGTAAAGGCAACGCTCAAGTTTACCCATTACGGACCAGTCATTTACGAAGACAAGGAGAAACATACCGCGTTCTCCGTTGGGGCAGTTTGGCTGCAACCGGGTATGGCTCCCTACTTTGGCAGTATCCAGTATATGCAGGCTACTACCTGGTCAGAGTTTCTCGCCGCGATGAACTCTTGGGGGGGACCGGCTGTGAATCAGGTCTATGCTGACGTTGATGGCAACATTGGCTGGAAAACAGCGGCACTAGCCCCGATCCGCCCAAATTGGGATGGTTTGCTGCCAGTACCGGGAGATGGACGCTACGAATGGGCCGGCTTCTACAACATTGATGAACATTTTCCTGTGGAGTACAACCCCAAACGGGGCTGGGTAGCAACAGCTAACCAAATGAATCTACCGTCGGATTACCCATACAAAGAACGCAAACTGGGATTTGATGAATGGTTAAATCCATGTAGATATCAGCGGATTGCCGAGAACCTCAACGATGGTTCGAGTTTAACATTGCTCGATTCTCAGCGCCTGCAAACAGACTTTCTGTCCCTTCCTGCTCGGAGGGTAGTAAATCTTCTCCAAGGGCTGGAGTCAGACAATCTCAAACTGACCCAAGCTCTAGAAATGCTCAAGAATTGGGATTGTGTTATGGGCATAGAATCAGCCCCTGCCGCTCTATTTGAAATCTGGTTCAGTCAGTATCTGTGTCCGGCAGTTATGGCTAAACTTCTACCGCCTGAAGCACACAAACTAATCGGTGCGGGAGATCCTGCTGTTGCGATCGATGTGCTGGAAAATCCTGACATGAGGCTGGGAGTCAATTCGCAGGCGCTTAGGAATGACATCCTCCTGTCTAGTTTAGTAGCCGCAATTGAGAAAGTTGAAAAAACTCTGGGTCTGGATCGATCGCAATGGGCTTGGGGTAAACTACACTATGTCTTTTTAGAACATCCGCTCTGTAACCTTGTGGATGAGAAAACTAGAGAGCAGATCGATATAGGGCCAAAGCCAAAGGGAGGCAGTAGTTTTACTGTCAACAAGACCCAGTACCGAACCAACGATTTCCGTACCATCGTCTCTGCTTCATTCAGGATGATTCTTGATGTCGGAAACTGGGATAATTCTCTAGCTTTGAATATGCCAGGACAGTCAGGAGTTGCAAGTAGCACGCACTACAAAAATTTGTTTCCCCTTTATGAACAAGAACAAGCCTTCCCTTTGCTGTACAATCGAGAGGCGATCGAGAAAGTGGTTCAGCAGCGAATTGAACTAAAATCTTTAAATCTTTAAACTGATATTGATATGAAAGCATCTCTCAGTAAACCGGACAATGCCTACCCAATCTGTTTTCATGACGGGAATTTTGTTTCATGGGAAGAGGCTGTCATCCACGCCAATTGCTTGTCAATGCGATATGCGCTGTCAGTGTTTGAAGGAATTCGGCTTTATCGCCAGCCTCATCTTGACGAATTAAAGCCTTTTGCTTTAGAGGCTCACGTCGATCGCCTGGGTAGATCCTTGGCGCTGATGCTTTTACCAGATCCAGGAATTAGCGAGCTCGATTCTCTTATTAAAGACCTCGTGATTAAGAACCAAATCATTGAAGACACTTACATTCGAGTAGCCGTCAATACGATAAATTTTGGTGAACTCGCATCGCCACCCACCCCATCCCTCACCGTCACCGCCACAAAAATGGGTCGAAAGCGATGGTTGGCACAGGGAGAAAAAATGAAAGTTTCTATCAGTAAATGGCAGCGCACTGCTGAGCTAGCCTTTCCCTCTGCTGCCAAAAATATCTCTAACTATGCAGGACCCCGTTTAGCATTGCAGGAAGCGATCGCGGCAGGATATGACAGTACAATTTTGATCAACCATGAAGGTTATCTGTGCGAGGCTCCCACGGCTGCGCTATTTATTATTCAGGATGAAGAAGTTGTGACTCCGCCTTTGAGCGAAGGAATTCTCCCCAGCATTACCCGAAAAACTATTTTGCAGTTGTGCGATTTACTCGGAATTCGGGCTACAGAGCGACGCCTGCGTCCGGCTGATGCATACCTCGCTGATGAGGCATTTTTATGCGGCACTGGCATAGAAATTGCCCCGATTGCTTCCTTTGACGGACATTCTTTGAAGAAAATGGCAGAATCTCCAATCACAAATAAGATCTGCCAAGCCTATTTTCAGTTAGTCAGAGGCGAAATAAGCTGTTAGTCATTTAAATCACATCTTCCGGTGGTTTCGACAGTTCAACAGGCTCAGTGCAACGCTTCGCTCAACCATCTGGTTTGAAGAAATCGAATATGTGATTTAAATGTTCGACAGCTTAACCAGGCTCTAAATCGAGTTGTTAATTAAAATGGAGATGGGAACGAAAATGATCGATTGGTATGCAACGGGATCAATGCTAGCTTATATCCACCAATTTCACTCTCAAGTGTCTGAAATGATGGAGGAGCATCTTTCACAGTCGCCTAAGTTCCAGAATGTCAGCTACCCAATAACACCATTACCACTGTTTTTATCTGGGGAAGAAGTTGACAACCATCAAAACAACGTTGAGCGGTATGTGGTTATCTTGGAAAAATTGTGTCGGCTTTACAACGAACACCAAGAAATTCGCGACTATTTTGGACTTAAACTAGAGGAGGATAAATTAGTTCGGTTAGATTGTGGTTATAACCCCCAGATTCGTATTTGCCGATTAGATGGTTACTTCGATCGAAAAGATGGTAGCTTAAAGATTCTGGAGAATAATGCAGATTCCCCTGCTGGTACTCTTTTTACCCCAAGATTAAATGGTTTTGTCAGTCAAGTTATTGAACGGGGGCTGAAAGCTAAAACCATTCAAACTAAAAGTATGCCCTTAGATAATCCCACAACATTCTTGGAGCAACTCCTAGCTACCTACCGGGAGTATGGTGGCACCCAAGAGCAACCACGACTGGCGATTTTGCAGGTGGCGGGCAAGTCAAATATTGAAAGTCAAGAAATGGCACGGGAGTTTACCAAACAAGGTATACCAACATTGGTTGCAGATCCTAGAGAATTTACTTTTACTCGGACAGGTGCAGAAGTTAACGGTCAACCTATCCATTTTGTATGGAACAAGATTAACACTTGTTTTTGGGATTGGAATTCCCTTCAAGTTGAACATCCGAATTTGCTTTCTGAATGGATTGAAGCTATTTCAGAGCGAAAAATCTGCCATGTTAATTCATTTGCCTCTCGATATGTAGCAGAAAACAAGCGGTGTATCTCCTTTTTTCAAGAACCCGAATATAAACAGTTTTTCAAAGAGGAAGAACACTCACTATTACAGTCGCTTTTGCCTTGGTCGCGAAAACTCGAACCTGACAAACAAGTCGTCTATGAAGACAAAGACTGGAATTTGGCAGAACTACTTAGCGATCGACAAGCAGATTTTGTTTTGAAGCAACCTTATGATATACGCGGAGACGGTGTGACAATTGGACGGAGTGTGGATCGAAAGACGTGGCTCGATCGGATGAGTTTGGGAATGCGCCAAGGCTTTGTCGTTCAACGCTACATTCAACCGATGACCTATCCAATTATTTCTTTCCAAAGAAAGCCATTGGTCTTACCAATGAATGTCAGCATAGATTCATTTATGTTTGGTGGTAGATTGGTAGGTTTTGGTTCTAAAGCCAGCTTGGAAGATAAAGTAAATCTGTTCAAAGGAGGGCAAAAATTAGCGGTAAAAGTTGTAGAAGACTAATCTAGAAATATTTGGAAATTGCTCGGACATCCATAAAGGATGTACCTCTCAATTTCCCGGCTTATATCCCCACCTAACATTCGTATAGGTGGGGACTTACGCCGATTTTGTTAAATTTGGCTAACGGCGAATCACGGCTTCTTGAGTCATGTACTGATTCAAGTTCTCCCAGCAAATGGTGCTACCAAATCCAGGTTTCTCCAGAGGCTGTACCATGCCAGGAGCTACCAATTCCACAGCATCATTCACAATCTCCTGCCGGAAATATCGGTTACTTGCACTGACATCACTAGGATATGTAACGTTATCCAAGGTAGCCAGCGCAATGTTTGTCCATCTTCCAATCCCCATTTCATACTTAGCACCTATAAAAATAGGAATTCCAGCCTCCTTGCACGCATCATGAATTCTTAACGCTTCAGAAATACCCCCCACGCGCCCAATTTTCAGGTTAACAATTCGCGCCACTTTCAATTCGATGATTTGCCGAACATCTTCTAACGACACTACCGCTTCATCTAAACCGATCGGTGTAGTCATTTGCGCTTGGAGTTTTGCCGTTTCATAAAGCGTTCGTGGAGGAAATGGCTGCTCCAGACACATTAAGTTAAACCGATCGAAACTTGCTAAGTAGGAAATGTCTGACGGTGAGTAAGCTCCATTAGCATCCGCCAAAAGCGCGATGTCGGGAAATACAGCTCGGATGGTTTCCAACGGTTCTACATCCCATCCTCCCTTGATCTTGATTTTGAACCTATGATAGCCAGCCTCAAGTGCTTGTTGAATTTCACCAATCAATTCCTCCTTGCTCTGGTGGACACCAATTGTAGCTCCAGACTTTACTGGTCTCAACTCACCGCCGATAAGTTGGTAGAGCGGAACCCCTTGGATTCGACCGTACAAATCCCAACAAGCACATTCCAAGGCAGCACGAGCTTCGTAATGACCGCGAATGTGAGAGAAAAAATCGGCAACTTGCTTAGGATCATCAATGGTTCGATCTAGCAGAATTGGTGCAAGATACCTTTGAATCACCAGCCAACAAGTCTCTATAGTTTCGTAGTTATAGTAAGGCGTTTCCATAGCAGTACATTCGCCATATCCACTCCTCCCTTCACTTTGAACCTCAACAATGAGCTTAGTCCATTCTTCAAAGCGCTCCCAGCGATTGGAAAACGGACGATGAAGGGGCATCTTCACAAATCTCAGAACAATTGTGTCTATATTCACAGCAATTTTAACCTACTAAGCTATTACGCATCTAAATCCAATACAAAGACGGGCAGGATGCCCATCCCACAAGAAGCTCATAAAAACTGACTGTCAAATAAGCTGCTACGCAGCTTACAGCAGTTCCCGCTGTTATGAAACACGGTAGGGACACTCCAGGAGCCCATAGGTGTCAACTTAAG
>DPLL01000537.1:0-652 GCA_003542015.1 Microcoleaceae cyanobacterium UBA9251
TTACACTACCGTATCCTACCACCTTACACTACCGTACCCTACTGCATTACACTACCGTATCCTACTGCCTTACACTACCGTATTCTACCGCCTTACACTACCGTATTCTACTAAAGCGGGTAACATACAAATATTTTATGCTACCGATTTAGTAGCATAAAATATTTGTATGCTACTGTTAGAATACTATCGGCAAGTAGCATATAAAATGGTTGCATAACGACTTAGGTAACTGGCATGACAAAGCAATCAATCCCGGCGGTAGTACAACAAACAGTCGAGTTAGATGATGGATGCGTGATTGAATTTGAATCACCCAAAGGCTCTAAGTGGCTTGAATCCGTGGTTTCTTTTAGGTATGAATCGACTCGTGGCCTCGCTTCCTTTACAGCCCGCAAGCAGGTAGTCCGTGGTATAGGTTACTGGTACGGTAGCAGAAAGGTTGCAGGCAAGTTGCATAAAAAATACATCAGCAAGGTAGAAGATATGACCATTGCTAAACTAGAGCAGGTAGCAGAATGGTTGAACAATCCCCCGGTAGCAGACAAGACGACTAAGGCGGTAGCAGAAGTTGCAGAAGCGGTAGCAGATAAGACTACTAAGGTGGTAGCAGATAAGACTACTAAAGTGGTAGCAGAAGTTGCAGAAGCGG
>DPLL01000537.1:765-19764 GCA_003542015.1 Microcoleaceae cyanobacterium UBA9251
GAGGCAGTCAAGAGCGATCGCCCTGAGATTCTAAAATCTGTCCCGGCAGTCGCAGATTTTCCTGAACCAAGTGACCTACTTAACCAGTTGAGGACGCGGCGCAAAAAGTCGCGGGCGGACTTAGCAGATATGGAGGTGGTTTTGGAAATACTTGAAACCCACAGAGCGAAATTTGAGCGGAAAATAGGACTATCGGTAATATGATTAACCTGAAACCCTTGCTCTACAAAAGACATAGAAAATGAGCACGGAGGGATTTGAACCCCCGACCCTCAGGACCGGAACCTGATGCTCTATCCACTGAGCTACGTGCCCTCAACTTTTATGAGTATAGCACGTCTTGCTGAAAATAGCTAGGACGATCGCAAATTTGATCGCCAGCCTCTGAACCCTTTGACGAATGGGGACTCTACTCGCCCTTCGCCGATCGGTATTAGGTGTTTATTGACAGCAGACACTGCAAATTACACTTAAATTGTCAAAATCATACAGAGATTTTCGATCAAATAATCAGTTGCAACATCGCAAATACTAGATTTATATTCGATCGGGCTTGAGTATCTACCGCTAATAGGGCTAAAGCAATTCGACTTGAGCTATGCGGCTGGCTTCGGGGTCTTATTTTCCTTCTTTTCGGCTGAAGAGTCTGCTAGACTAACTTAATAAAACCCTTAAACCTCATGGTAGTTCAAGTTTTGGAAAAGCTGCCGCTGGGAGTTGTCCTGATAGTTCCCTTTGTCCTGGAAATTGTCGGCGCTGTGGGATTAGTCGGATATCTTTCTTTTAGGAACGGACAAAAAGCCGTCAATAACCTTGCGAGTCAGTTGATGAGCGAGGTTATACCAATTATCCAAAGTTATGCAACAGTAGCCAGGGCAGATCAAATATAATCCCATGCGGTTATAGATGTCTATTGTTTCCCTTAAAAATTCTTCAATAAAAGTGCGAATTTTTGATTGAATAGCATCTAAAATATCATAAATTTTCCAACTCAATTATTGTTTTATATCAAATCCTCTCTTCATCGGAATAGTAAATTCGAGTTAACTGTTAACTGTCAACCGTAAACCGTCAACCGTAAACCGTCAACAATCACCTGACGGTGCAACCGGAATTGATATTATATAGTGCCACACTCTCTCAAACGGATTCAATTTCGGGCTGTATGGTGGTTGACAAATTAGTAAAACATCCAGCAGGTATTTTTCAGCTACTACTATGATGAAACCTACCACGATCCAATTGAACAACATTTAGATGCTCTGGATATTCAGATGCTAATTTTTTTCAGAATATTTGAAAACATAGACCATCTAGATGCGAGAAATATAGCCAAAAACTTTCTCCTGTTTGTGGGGAAACTGCTCCCTATAAATAGTAAGCTTGAAAATTCCATTGAACTTGACCTTTGGTTAGACTCCAAAACCAATTTCTCAGCGTCGTCGCCCAGGTGGAAACAGCCCTGGCTAGCACTCCTGGGCGTTATTTCCTCGCTGAATTTGGCACTGCGGATGTGATCTTTACGCCCTATGTCGAACGGATGAATGCCAGTCTTTACTACTACAAAGGCTACTCGATGCGGGAAGAAAACCCGCGCTTTGCAGACTGGTTTGCAGGGATGGAAAGCCGCCCTACCTATCGCGGTACTCAAAGCGATTTTCATACTCATGTACAGGATTTACCGCCTCAAATGGGCGGCTGTTATGAAAACGGGGAACCGCAAATGCTACTCAACAAAGCCCGCGTAGATAATGGGCCTTGGGCTGGATTACCGGATGTGATGTATCCAGAACCGGAAACCTCCCGCGCTGAAGCACTCCACCGCGTTATTAAGCATCACAGCAACATTATTAAAGTCAATCCTGCGGATGACAATTTATTTGATGAGGCTTTGCGTTGTGCTTTAACTTTGATGATGACTGGGGAAGTTTGTACGCCACCAGTTGGTTCTGATGGGGCTTTGCGGTATTTGCGCGATCGGGTGAATGTGCCCCGTGATATGTCGATTTACGCGGCGAAGCGATTCAGGGAAGCGTTGGAGGAAACGGCGGCTTTGGTGGGCGATGCACAGGGTACTCCGATTCTGTTGAAGAATCGGCGAGATCAAGATCCGGCTAATTTTGTGTAGTGTTAATCCGTAGGGTGCGTCGCTGCGAGATTTTGGATATAACTTGCAGATTATAGATGGCGACGCACCCTACTTGCTAAAAGAACTTTATAAACTAAACAATTTGGGACAGTTCTTTTGCTTTTTGAAGCAACAATTCAGATCTTGACACTAGAAAACTATCATAGTCGTCATCTGTGAACGCATTAGCAGGACAGAAATGAGTTGCTATTATTTCATTGAAAATTTTAGGATCAGTAGGCATTAGAGAACGGTATTGGCTAGGTCGTTTATTTGTAATTTTATTATTGTCAGTTCGGGCAAGTAATGAAAAGTTTGACAAACAATTTATTTGGTTATCTTTATATTTGTCCAGTTTTGCCAAGTAATCTTTTGGAAAAATATGGTGAAATTCCTTTCGATTACCTGGGGATAAAACCTTTTGTAAAGATACTTTTGTCCCTTGAATAAAATTTAATGGTTTTTCTTGTGCTAAAAGAAGAATAAATGTACCTGTTGCAACTGAAGACATTCGGAAGGAGTGATTGAGAAAGAAGCTAGTCTCTAAGGATACGTCAAAGTCTCCAAGTGTATGAGATTTGCCTGCCTTAAGATTTTGTACTTCTGCCAAATCTATATCGGTACTCTTAACTCCTCCCCTTGCATATCTTTCAGAAAAACACGCACGCCAAAACCATTTCTTGATAACTTCATATTGCTCTTGAGAGAAAGGAGAAGGTTGTTTCTGTGACGAAGCAAAGAATGAGGTTAAAACGGCTAATATGTTTTCCATTGGTAAAAGCTTAAGAGAGAAAACATTTAGCTCATTCTTCAAAAAGTCAATAGCCAGAGATAGGCCTGTGCGGATTTCCTCAAATTTGTCTCGTACTGCACTACCAGGAAGTTCCAAAAAACCTTCTGGATTGGCACTATTCCTTACTACCGCAGAGCAGCATTTGAGAAGTAAATCAGAGCCTACCTCTTTGAAGCCGAATGGTTCCAATTCTTCAGCAACTTCTCTAAACTTCTCTGGTAAGTCAAACTCTACACTCCAGTTCCAAACAGATAAAAGCTGCAAAGTATCTAATTCAACCCCTTTCCTATTAATCCTCTCAAAAACGGTGGCAACGTATTTCGGTTCTTCACTTTCAAATCGTTCTACAGGAATTCTAGCTTTGGTAAATCTGTCTACTAGCTCGTCTATCTGTTGTGCTAGATTCTCATCTAAATTTCTAGTAGCTTTTCTATAGTTAGGAGAGTCGAAAACATACTTGAGCGGAAAAAATTTTGTTGCATCATAATTTGTAGAATCTTCCAAATATTGAAAGGGAAGGGATTCTTCGCTATTTAGTTCAAAGAACAGATTAGTCCAATCAGTATTCTCGCTATCTCCAGCAGTAAGATAATTTTGAAATATACCAAAAATAGAGGTTATTCTCTGCTGCCCATCAAGCACATAATCTATTGGATATTCCGAATCATTCTCAGGAAGTTTATAAGGCCCCAGATTCCTTTCAGTTCGTAAACAATTTCTAGTTCTCCAAATTAATACAGAACCAAAAGGAAAACCTTTATAAATACTGTCTATAAAGAGGGAAACACGATCCGAATCCCAAACAAAACCCCGTTGAAAAGACGGAATTCTAATCCTTCCCCTCTGTACATCATTGATTAAATCTTTAATAAAGTAGTAAGTTTCAGCCATAGAGAGTTAATTTGAAGCTATCTTTATAATTAGAGCATGACAATTATAGCATGGCGACATTCCAAGTGTCAACCTCGCCCAACTCCCCCAACTCGTGCAAACCCAACTCACCGAAAGCAATCTCCACCAAATCCCCACCATCCTTTAGCCCAACTTTTCTCGATGCCCTTACTCGCTTCGATGCTACAATTTGCGTTATCACCGACTCACCCCATCCCACCATTCCCACTTTCTCACCCCAAGAGCCCCACCTGATTCAATCTATTATAACTTGGCTACAACGCACTATTTTAGAAAGTTAAAAAATAGGTTAGTCGATATGTCATTTAAGGAGTATTAGTAATTTCCACAATCATTTCTCCTTGCCGCAATTGTTCTAACGCATCAGGCAAAATAGCTGTCAACAATTGTCGCAAGTTGCGGTTAGTAACATTGCCACAAGTTAGCCACAAAATTTGAGGCGGCGATCCTAAGCGACATACCAAGTCGATGAAGTCACTGTCTTTCGTCATAATCGCAACATTTTCGGCTCGTGCTGCTTCAAAAATTTCGATATCTTGAGCATCCCTAAGCGCTAAATCTCGCAATGCACTCGCTTCCAAACCAAAGGTTTCTGTTAGCCAATTTGCCAGTGTGGGAGGTAGTTGAGCATCGATCCAAATTTTCATGCTGTTAGTCTAGGAAAATCAGTGCGTCGTGCGGCAAACAGCAGACAAGCTTGAATATCTGCTAATTCCAAATCAGGAAAATCTTCTAAAATTTCAGTAACGCTAACATTTTCCGCCAACATTTCTAAAATATCGGTGACTCTAATTCGCATCCCTCGAATACAGGGACGACCACCACATTGGCCGGGAGTTTGAGTAATGCGGGTTAGTAAGCCAGTCGTTAAATTCATAACCAGTTTTTATGCTTAACTGTTCATTTTATTCTCTAATTAATTATGGCATAGCATCACCCCAATCCGCAACCTCAAAATTTGCTCTTTACTCCTACAGTGGGAAAAACACCCCATTCTCATTTTCTACGAAGACGCGATACCTCAAGGTTTTAGCCAAACTTCTCTCGATTCTCTCACTCGCTTCGACGCGACAATTTGCGTTATCACCCACTCACCCCCATCTCACCATTCCCACTTTCTCACCCCAAGAGCCCCACCTGATTCAAACTATTATTAATTGGTTGCAACGCACTGTTTTAGAAACCTAACCTATAAAGTCAACCCACCCCAACTACCGCTAAATCAACTTACAATTAACTAAACCTATCAATAAAAATATCGGGAGTAATAATTTCTACTGATTGAAAAGGATTTAATACCAATAAATCCAAATCACCCGTAACAATTACATTGGCATTACCACTAACAGCCAACTCTAAAAACTTATGATCTTTTTCATCTCGACAAACGGCAATTTTTTCTGTAATAGAGACTAACTCGGACGCGCTGATAAATTTAAGCAAAAATACCTGCCTGTCTTCTAAAGAAAGATACTTATTAAACTTTTTCCGATTCAGAACTTGCTCTAATTCATTTAAAGTCGCTTCAGAATATAAAATTATTCCTTGCTTTTCTGCCAATTCAATCGCCCGAAATGGGACTGAATTATTAAACAGTAAAGCACTGATTAAAACATTCGTATCTACGACAAATCTATTCGTCATTATCATCTGCTAAAATTTGTTGTAAAATCTCTGGTGTTAAGCCTCGCTGTTGTGCTTTGTCAGAAATTTCTGCCATAACTTCAGTTAAACTTTTATTGTGTAAATTCCCTCTCAAAAACAATTGAACAATGTAGCTCAACTGTTTCTGAGTCTCAGAAGTAGCCCCTTCAAACGCCGTCTTAATATCTTCATCAACTTGAATCGTAATGCTTGCCATAGTCCTGATTAATCCTTTGAATATATGCTCTCATTAATTATGGCATAGTGACACCGCAACCCTCAAGCTCAAAATCCACAGAATGCACAAATGGGGCAACCACTTCTGGATTGCCCCTACCGGCCTCAAAATCTACTCTTCACTCCTAGATTGGGAAAAATACCCCCTTCCTCTTCGAGCTAAAAATCTCTCAATTGAGCCGTTTGAACAACAACATCTTTCGTCAGAGAACCCCGCCACAATTTCAGTTTCAAACTTTGACCGATTTGGCTATTTTCCACCAGATTTTGCAACTGTTCCGCCGTCGTGACAAATTCGCCGTCAATTTGCACGATCGCATCTCCCTTGCGAATTCCCGCTTTCTCCGCAGGCGTATTTGGCACAACTCGCATCACTAAAACCCCCTTAACTTCCGGTATCATCAAAACAGCATTCGGATCGGCATTATTCTCTCTAGCAATTTCAGGAGTCAAATCAATCATTTGAATTCCCAAAAACGGGTGACTAACTTGTTCTCCCTTGGCTAACTGTGCGTAAATAGCTTTAGCTTTGTTGATGGGAATTGCAAAGCCAATACCCATTGCATCGGCTCGAATCGCCGTGTTAATCCCAATCACTTCTCCTGAACCGTTTAACAGCGGGCCGCCGGAATTGCCGGGATTAATGGCTGCGTCTGTTTGAATGAAATCGAGGCGTTTGTCGGGAATACCCACGGCTGCGCTCGATCGCTTCAAAGTGCTAATAATTCCCAAGGTGACGGTGTTGTTGTATCCTAGCGGGTTTCCCACGGCGATCGCCCAATCTCCCACTTTCACCGCATCAGAATCTCCCAAAGCTGCTGTCGGCAAGTTAACACCCTTAGTATTAATTTTGACAACCGCCAAATCTGTCACCTCATCCGTACCTAACACTTCTCCCGGAAAAACGCTCCCGTCATTTAAGGTGACAGTTACTCGATCGGCTTTATCAACTACGTGAGCGTTGGTTAACACAGTCCCGCTTTTGTCGATGACAAAGCCGGAACCTTGACCCCGCAAGCGTTCTTGTCTGGGGCTTTGGGTAGGGAATTCGTCTCCAAAAAATCTGCGAAATAACGGGTCTTCCATAACTGGATCGAGGTTGCGGCTAACAGTGCGCTCGGTATCAATTCGCACCACGGCTGGTCCGACGCGATCGACTGCTAGTGTCACAAAACTATTGTTGCTAGCAGTCGCCGATAATTCAGAGCCCCTGAGTGCCAACTTTTGGGGATTTGGAACAGTCGCTGATGCTGGTGCTGGGCTGATTGTCCAAGCATTTAGGGCGATCGCAATTGCTAAAATTAGGCTGAACAGGCGAGCCACATTTCGGGGTGCGGGGCGAAAAAACTTGAATATTCCCATAGCGTGAATTTTATGCTTACTGAGTTAGTTAGGTTTTGGAGTTCTCGCAGGAAGTACATCTTAAGAACTCTCACATATATTTTGCCAAATTGTCAGCGCCTTCGGAGCAACGTTTTCTTCGAGGCGTGGGTTAGAATAAATTAAGTCAGGAACCGTACACAAACTCAAGATATTCTGAATTCTAACTATTAAATTTTACCCCGATGATCCTATCTGATACTTCTGCTGACAAATCTTTGCCCTCAAATTCCCACCACCATCACGATCATGACTCTGTTCATCCTCACCATCACGATGAAGAATCCATGCGGCGGCTCGTCAATCGCTTGTCTCGGATTGAGGGACACGTTCGGGGTATTAAAACAATGGTGCAGGAAAATCGTCCCTGTCCCGAAGTTCTGGTACAAGTTGCTGCGGTTCGAGGCGCGCTCGATCGCGTTGCGAGAATCATTCTTGATGAACATTTAACTCAGTGTATTGCTAGAGCCGCTAAGGAAGGCAATATTGATACGGAAATTGAAGAGTTAAAAGCGGCTTTAGATCGGTTTTTGCCTTAGATAGTGAAAAATTTTATAATCAAAATTACGAAAATTCCCAGGTAATATCAATTCCGGTGGCATCGGAATTAATAGTAGCCGAAATTAGGAGACGACTTGGCCTTAGTCCCTACAATTAATCTGGCGTAGGGACACGGCAATGCCCATTGGTGTCAANNTTAAGTTGACACCAATGGGCTTTTGGAGTGTCCGACCTTGCCGTGTCCGACCTTGCTATTTAGTAGTTATCTAGACTTTCGTCAGTTTCCCTTTCAGTTGGTATCGGACGGTGGCGTAAACGGCTTTATAAGAAGCCTCAATCTTGTATTCCTGCTGCAACCAATCTTGAATTTCTCCATAGCTTTTGAAGCCTTTTTGGGGGTCGCTGAGCTGTACTGCCAAACTAGCGCGTGCCATAGGATGAATGGCGGGCTTGCGGCCACCGCTGTGCTTTGTTTCTAGGAGTGCTTCGAGTCCGTCAGAACGGTACTTTCTCAGCCACCGCTGCACGGTGATCCGGTTCACGCCGATCGTCAGTGCCAATTCTTTAACTGTCTTAACTTGACAAATTTTGAACAGGTACAATGCTTGGATTTTTTGAAAGCCACTTGCCGTTTTTTGTTCGGTTAATAAACTTTTCAATTCTTCGATTGTCTCTGTGATGCTAAGTTTACACACTCCAGACATACCAATTACCTCACGATGATTAATTTTCTGCAATAGCTTTGCTTGACGAAATAGCCAAATCCGCCTCTAGTTTACTATTAACTTTTTGCGGGCATCTTAGGAATATAAAAAAGATTTCATGAAAATGTTTGATCCCAAAAGCATCATTAATAATCATGCTAATATCCCCCCTGGTGAATTAATCGACGACGATATTAGCTGCAAGTTGAGTTTTAAGGCAGAATTTTTTTTATTTATGCTATAGACAATATCCTGGTTTTTTATGATGTATTAGTAATTTTGGCGCATTTATTTAGGATTGTCAATGATTAGCCCCTCGCCAACCAATAGGATTTGTCTGTACAGCAGCCACTGTCGATCGCCACTCAAGATTAATCTGCAATTACGATCGCACTCCTGAGACGTTCCCTCACCAAAAGACGAGCGGGAAGCCCCTGACTTGAGGCATGGGGAGGAACGCGGCTGCGGCTTCAGCCGCCTTGAACTATCCATAGGAGTAACCATCCTTTTTGTGAATCGGTTTGCAATATTTGTGGCTAATGCCCGACACTCTTGCTGCCGTTGTTGCGATGTCAAATGAACCGGATGCACGGCAGAGAACACGACCCACATGAGAGCCGATTTTCTTGCCTGCGGTAACAGTCGCTTTGACGATATCGCCGGTCTGAAAACCTTTGTGGATTTGCGTCCGTGAGCGGTGACGAGTTGGAAACCCATGCTTATCGGTTCCGCACATTTGCCGCGTTCCATGCCCTTTAGCAAGAATGAGTAACGGCTTCGAGGTCAAGACTTCGAGTCCATCGATTCGACCCACACACGCCGCATCTAGCCAATGGGATTTTGACAATTCTAATCGGGTGCGATTGAACTTAGTTTGTCCGCCCGTTCCGGTGGTGACAGGTAATCCCGTTTCTTTCAGGTGGTTGAACACAACCCATCGGGTCGAATTGACCGCCGCTGCATCTTTTAGTGATGATTTTGCCTGCTTCAAAATCCGATTTAGCAGGTCAGGTTTGCCCGATAGAAAGTCCCGAATATCCTGATGTCCCTTGCCTTGATTGCAGCCGTGACAAGCAATCGTGAGGTTGGAAACTCGCGACGACCCCCCCTTTGATTTGGGTTGAATATGCTCAACTTCCAACGGAACATTTTCGACTGAGCAGTAAGCACAACGACGATTCCACTTTTCGAGCAAATATTCTCTGACTTCGTAGCCTTTTAGTTCTCCCTGTTGATACTCAACGCCTGAGATTTCAGGGTTTTGCATCAGTTGCAAATCGAATCGAACTAGCTCTTGAGCAAGACAAGTGATGGGTGCAAGTCGGATGAATTTTCGCACCCAAGTCATCGTCGCTAAAACGCGATGCTGCAAGCTGGGAGCCAACCAACCATCAGGGCGAGTCCGGTTGAGAAAACGTGCTTGCCGATAGCGGGTTTTGCGATTCCGTCTCCCACGCCGCAGTTGGCGACGAGAGAGCAAAGCATCCTTAATTTGCTGCCCTCGGTGCTGCAATTGGGCCCCAAAAATGATGTTGTTGCCTTGCTTAATCGCGATCCCGGTAACCTTGGAGCCAGGATCTAACTTGAGTTCCAAATCTTGCACAGGGGTTTGAGGACGAGCTGCTTTTAAGATAATGGTGAAAGGGAAACGACGAAATACCGCAGCTTCCCTTGAATTGAGAAGATGACGCGCCGTTCCCGGATGAACCCAGGGCGGTTTCATTCTTTGTAGGGGCCGTGCCCCCGTGCCGGCCCTTGGGTCCCAAACGCGCATTCGATCGTTGGTGGCGGGGGTAGGCACGGGGAGTAGGGGTCGCACTACCCCTACAAAACCCTTGTTTTCCTGAGAATGAAACAGCCCTGCGGATGAACCGGGTCAAGGGGTCGCCCTTTTGTGTCGAGAACAAATACGAAATTGGACATTTGAAAGTCTCCATTGCTGGGTAATGTTCGCTTCGCCAATGTTTTCAAGGCTTGTCGTGCTGGTTGCACTTCCTTAACCCATTACAGATGTTTAACAACCAGCGATAGAGCTACAAACTAGCGACGCATTTGTAGGTATCGTGACCAAAGAAAACGTAGACCAAGGGATGTCTGAGGCTGGTCATGTTGTGGCTTGCATCCCGCTCGAAGAGTCGGACAGTCTACAAGCCCCTCCCTTTAGGGATGGGGTTCATGACAGAAGTGCATGAAAGGTGGGGGCTGTTCGAGAAATCCTCTGATTTGGGCACTCTCATCAGCCAGCGCCGCCGCGAGTAAGTTTACAACCGACAAGCTGCAACTGACAAGTATCAGTGAAACTACTTGCTCGATCGCTCTTTTGAGTAAAACACGCAGAAGGTGGCACGATCAATTGGAAAACAGTACAGTATCATTATCGGCTATTTTTTCCAGATTGTCGTGATCGAAAATACAATTCTATGTGATACTACTAACACCTATAAGTGACCTCTATCACATACACACTCAGTACACTCAAATAAGTACAAAAAAGTTACATTGATTTTTAAGTGAAAAATGCTCAGCCAAACAGGACTGCCAACAAATCCTTCGACCCGCAATATCTAGGAGTAAGCAGGGCCGCGTAAACCAGCCAGTTAGAGTCTTTCGTTACCTGATTTATGGACAGCAAACAGTTGATATTTAGTTCCACTAGCCTCAATAAAAGCTATTTTAGATTTTATATTTTGGATTTTGGACGGTTAATCATGAAACTCAGAATCCTCGCTGCTGCAACGTTGCTGAGTGCGATCGGTCCGATCGCCCCTGCTCCCGCCGAGAACATACAACACACGCAACAACTACTAGCCACCCGACAGTGCCCCAACTGCGACCTCAGCGGTACAGGTCTGGTTTTAGCCAACTTAACAGGAGCCAATCTCAAAGGTGCTGACTTGAGCCGCGCCAACCTCAGCAGAGCCAACCTCAGCGGAGCCGACCTCAGCGGAGCCAACCTTAGCGGCACCAGTCTGTTTGGCGTCAACCTGACGGGGGCCAACCTCAGCGGAGCCAACCTCAGCGGAGCTGACTTGAGGAGTGCCTATCTCAGCGACGCCAATTTGCTCAACGCTAATTTAACAAACGCACAATTGTTAGGAGTTAGAGGAATGCCAACTAATATTGGCACTGCTGAAGACTTCTACAGACTCGGAGTGATCGAGGCTCAAGCTGGAAACTACAGAAATGCTATAGATTATTACAACCAAGCCCTCAATCTGAAATCAGATTTAGCCGCAGTTTATTTGGCGCGCAGTATGTCTCGCGCTGACTTGGGAGACTTCGCCGGCGCTACTCAGGATGCTGGGCGAGCTCAGGAACTCTTTGCTGCTCAAGGAAATGCCCAAGGTCAAGAACTGTCAAAGCAGTTAACCAAAGCAATTGTAGCGCGTCAAAAGCCAACAGAACCGCGCACCGGAGGCAGCGGTAACTTCATGAGCGTACTGGGTTCTTTAGGTTCTGTGCTGCTGCGGTTGCTGTTTTGAATAATCCGCTGATGCCCAGAAAAAACTGGCATCAAAAACATTACTTAATTCACGGGAATCTCAATCCTGAATTCAGTACCCTGACCAGGTAGAGAAACACATTTCAGTATCCCTTTGTGCTTCTCTACTATAATTTGGTAACTGATAGAAAGTCCTAATCCTGTGCCTCGACCAACCGGTTTAGTAGTAAAAAACGGATTAAATATGTAAGAGATTAACTCTTTGGAGATACCGTGGCCGTTGTCGGCAATGCAAATTTCTACGGTTTTTTCGTCTATTAATTGAGTGCGAATCCGAATGCAAGGAGATAGAAAATCGGGAATTAAACACTCGTTAGTTTGATTAAATTTTTCTGAATCGACAGCGCTGGATTGGGAGCTTAAATTGATGGCTGATACACTTGGTTTTAGTCCTAGTAAACTTGTACCTCGTTCTATCTTTGGCATTTCTATGGCATCAACTGCATTGCCGACGAGATTCATAAACACTTGATTAAGTGAGCTCACATAGCAATTCACCAGTGGCAAATTCCCGTACTCTTTAATGATTTCTATGGCTTTCCGATCGGCTGTGGCTTTGATCCGGTGCTGCAAAATCAACAGCGTACTGTCGATGCCTTCGTGAATGTCAACCTGATCTTTTTCAGCCCGATCGAGTCGAGAAAAATTCCGTAAAGATATAACTAACTGACGGATGCGCTCAACTCCCACTTTCATAGAGTCCAAAATTTTCGGCAAATCTTCGGCCAGAAATTCTAAGTCGATCGCCTCTTCGCACTCACTGATTTCTGGGTTGGGGTTGGGAGTGTGCTGGCGGTAGAGTTCCACCAAGCAGAGCAAATCTTTGCTGTATTCGTTGGCGTGGGAGAGATTACCGTAGATAAAATTAACGGGGTTATTGATTTCGTGGGCCACGCCAGCCACCAGTTGTCCGAGGCTGGACATTTTTTCGGTTTGAATCAGTTGGGCTTGGGTATTTTGCAGTTGGGCGAGGGTTTTAGCTAGCTGTTCGGCTTTGAAAAGCTCGGCGGCGGCTGCATTCAGACTTGCTTGATAAAGTTCTGCTTGGTGAATGGCGATCGCAGCTTCATCGGCTAAATTTTGCAGCAATTCCTGTTCTGCTGTTTGCCAAACTCTGGGCCCGGAACACTCATGGACAATCAGCAATCCCCAAAATTGGGAATTTTGACCGATCGGCACAATTACACTTCCCCTCACCTGCAAACTTGACAAAAAATCGCGGTGACAGGGCGTTAAATCCGCAGAATAAATGTCATTAATAGCCCGTACTTTTCCTTCTCTATAAAAACATGACGACCCTTCGGGAAAGCATTGTTCTGGAGATTTTACACCCAAAATTGACTGCCACTCACCGCGAACAGCTTCAACAACTACCTCCCCCTGTTTTTCCTCAGCAAAGTGGTAAATTACTGTGCGATCGGTATCGAGCAAAAATCTCACTTCTCGCACAATAGTTTGGAGTATTGTTTTTAAATCCAAAGTGCTACGAATTTGATCTCTAACTCGCGTCAATACTTTGGCAAAGTCCAAGGATTTTTGCAATTGGGCGGTACGTTCTTCGACTTGACGCTCCAAGTTGGCATTCAGAGCCTGCACTTCTTGATGCAGAACGTACTGTTGAATTGCCGAACAAAATTGGCGGCCTATAGCTTTAGCTTGCTCAATTTCGTCCCACTTCCATTGAGGTGACTGACCTTTTTTGATTTCTCGCCAGACTTCAAAGGATTGTCTGGGAAGCATTTGTTGAACGCTGCTGTCAAAGCGTCCAGCCCACATTTTTTCGGTATCAATTTCATTGCGAAAAATAGTCAAACAGCCGATTAATTGCTGTTGGCAGTGGAGGGGAATTACCAGCAACCCCCTAATTTTAGTATATTTAAAAGCTGGAACTAAGACTCTAAATAAGGGTTCTTTGTATAAGTCTGTAACTACCCAAACAGGGAAGGGCGAACCTGTGGGGAACTGGGCAAGATCTGCGGTATTTGTCAATCCTTTTGTTAGCAATTGCTGCCACAGAGGATGGGCTTCGATCGCCCTTGCTTTTTCCCAATCTGGAAGTATCGGTTGCTCGCCGGTGGCGAACAGCTCAAAGGCTGAATCGGCGGTGTAAACAGCAGTTGTCATCTGATTGTTTGTGGCAATTTGAACAAGCCGATCGATTTTCGGAGTCGATAACTTTTCAGCATTGATTTTCGGGGCGTTGATGTAGAGTCTGCCTCCGCAGCCTTGCAATGCGGTCACTGTTGCTTCTAAGGCTTGCTGCAATTGAATTTTGGACTGCCCGTACAGTAGGGTTGCTATGCGGCTGACTGTTGCTTCCAGGGCGGCTTGAGAGCGGGTTTGTTGGAGGAGGATGGAGTGAGCGATCGCGATCGACAATTGATCGGCTACTAGCTGAACGACTTCTAATTCTGTTTGGTAAATATTGCGGGAGGTGGAGTGGTGAGATACTAAAAGTCCCCACAGTTCGATGTGAGTTTGGCTACTGTTTTCTCGATCGGATCTCGTCAGCCACTCCGGCGAATCCCGGATGTCTGTTTTGCTGTTTTCCAGCCCGCTCCTGCGGTGTAAAATTGGCACGACTACGGAAGATTGCACTCCCATTGCCATCAGATAAGCTCTGTGACAAGGAGCGAGCGAGCGGTGGTAGAGCTCTTCACTTGCTAAGGGTTGACCTGTTGCCGCCTCATCGAGGGGACTCAGGACGATCGTGGCGGAGTTAACATCTACTATTGTCCGCTGGCGCTGGCTGACATACATCTCGCGGGCATGAGGGGGAATGTCATCTGCTGGAAAGTTTAGTCCTTTCAAGGAAGGGAGACGATTGCTATTAATTGACTCTGCCACAACTTCTCCGCTACCATCGGCACTAAACCTGTAAATCATGATGCGATCTGTTTTCAAATAATCCCGCACTTCTCCTACTGTACAGGTTAAGATTTCTTCTAATTCTAAAGATTGGCGGATGCGTTCTGTAATCCGGCGCACCAAGACTTCTCTGTCTAGTTTTTCATATAATCCTTCGGGATTTTCTGTCACTTTCATAAATCTCCTCTTGCTCAAAGGTAATAATAAGAAGTTTTCAATTGATGTAGATTTGGAGGTTCCCGGAGGAAACACTCTGAGGTTAAACTCGAATATGTTAGATTTGTCGGGGGTTAAAGAAGAATTGAACAAATAACGAATCAACACTTCTGCTACGCGAGCGTGACCGCCGGAGCTGATCTGACAGGCTGCGGAAAATCTGCGATCCTTAATTTTAGCCTTTGCCTTCACCAAGCTGAGCGACTTTAAGCTAATTATAATAATCTGATAAAATTTTCGCAATCTTAATTTGTCTTTACATTAATTATTAATAATTATATAATCTTTATATATCTTTATATATCTTTATATTTCGGCAATTAATTTGAGAATTAGAATTTTTCTCAGTTAGCAAGGCCTTCAGAAATTTCGCGCCGCACACTCATCAGAATTTTACCCAAATGATTTTGCCCCGTTTGGTCACAGCCGCAGCCCCAGTAGTAATCCGTTGGCGAATTCTCCACAATCAGTCGATCGCCTGTGGCGAGGAGAATAGCTTGAATATCTGCATGGGTGAGAAACTTAGTTTTAACTGCTTCGCCCATGATGAGAAGTTTAACTGCTTCCCACTCTGGGCGAATGCGGTGGTTTGGATCGCGGCCCAACTTGGCTGCTGCTTGAGGAGTTGGTACGGCTCGAATCATCGCAACTAATCTTTCATCTGCACTCCCCACAAATTTTTGAGCCTGATAGTAGTGTTCTACCGTCAACCAGTCTTGACCGTTTATGCAAATACCGTGCTGTGAAAAATTAGAAAAACAGCCGTAAGGATCTTCTACTTTATAAAAATAAATTGTCATTCGATTTGAGATTTGAGATTTGAGATTTGAGATTTGGGCCTGGGGAATTGGGCCTGGGGAATTGAGCCTGGGGAATGGGGAATGGGGAATTGGTAATGGGGAATTGGCAGCCCCAAGCAAGTAACAAATAACAAATAGCAAATAACCAATAACCACTGACTTCTTCCTTCTTCCTTCTTCCTTCTTCCTTCTTCCTTCTTCCTTCTTCCTTCTTCCTTTTTGTTAAAATGGCATCAGCTTTTTAATCGCGCGGTTAGCGATATCGGCATAACGCATTTCGCCACACAAAATTTTGCTCATCAACTGAGTAGCGATCGGCAATTTGATGCCAGCTTTGTAAGCAGAGCCAGTAAATTGATAGAATGTCGCAGCCAAGCGACTGGCCCAAACCATATCAGTTCCCCATTCTTCGCTGATAGTTTGAGTGTACTGCTCTAGAGCGTCACCGGCACCTCCGAGAGATCGATCGATCGCCTCAGCAGCCTTAAATCCGCTCAAAATAGCAGGTCGAATACCCTCACCGGAGAGGGGATCTGTCAGACTGGCGGCTTCTCCTACTAGCAGTGCATTTTGAGAGTGCAATTTGCGATCGCCATCCCAGAGACTCATCGCCTGTTCGCGCACATTACTGACGCTAACATCTGCACCGCACTTAGTCGCGTAGTCAGCCAAAATATTCTTCAAATCTTTTGGTCGATCGCCGCGCATTGCTGCTATGCTCAAAGAGTATCCGTCTGCTTTGGGAAAGCTCCATATAAAACCTTTTTTAAGAGTGCCAAAATCGAAATTGAGGGAATCACCTTTGATCGAGTTTGTTTCCAAACAGGCGCTAAAATAGAGTTTTGGTTCTTTCAATCCCAGCCACTTAGTCATCGGGCCGCCGGCACCGTCAGCAGCAATTAAATAGCGAGCCGAAACAGGTTCAGAGTTAGTTTTAACTTCCCAAACGAAATTTTTAAACTCTATTCCTGTAACTTCAGTAGAGTCTCGAATTTCAGCACCAGTCTTTTGAGCTTGTCTGATTAAAAAGTCGTCAAATACATCGCGCTGCACCATCCACATTGACGAATCTATCTGAACTTCCACCGGATCTTCCATTTTCCAGGTATAGCTAATTTTATTAGCTTTCATAGAAATGGCTGGTGTGAGGTCAAAATCTAGCCATTGGGCGATCGCGGGAGAAACGCCCCCGCCGCAGGGTTTATTACGAGGAAGAGCCGCTTTTTCGAGTACCAAAACAGAACGTCCCTGCTTGGCTAAGTGATAAGCTGCTGTGCTGCCTGCTGGGCCTGCACCGACAATAATGCAATCCAACATTTTAGTCATTTGTGATTAATCATTAGTCATTTGTGATTAGTCATTAGTCACTGGTCATGAGTTGTTTGTTATTAGTTATTAGTTCTTTGTTATTTGCGATTGCTCCTTCGATTTGAGTGAGTAGTTGCTAATTCCCAACTACCAACTACTAACTACTAACTAATGACTGCTGACTAATGACTGCTGATTAATGACTCTTAGACTTTTGCGATGTCTTTTTCTTTGGCGACCAGAACTTCTTCTATTTTAGCAATATACTTGTCTGTCAGCTTTTGAATTTTATCTTGCAAGTCCCGCGATTCATCTTTCGAGATATCGCTGCTTTTTTCTTGCTTGCGAATCGCGTCTACGGCATCGCGGCGATTATTGCGAATTGCAACTTTGCCTTCTTCGGCATACTTGGCTGCCATTTTGATAAACTCTTGGCGTCTATCGCTTGTCAGCGGCGGAATATTCAAGCGAATAACTGAACCGTCGTTGTTGGGTACGAGTCCCACATCCGACAGGGAAATTGCTTTTTCAATCAAGGCGAGTGCTTTGCGATCGAATGGTTGAATCGCCAGCGTAGTCGCATCCGGTGTGCCGATACTAGCAAGGGATTTAATCGGAGTTGGAGCTCCGTAGTAATCCACCATTACCCGATCGAGGAGGGATGCGTTGGCCCGTCCCGTCCTAATAGTATTAAAAGACCGTTGAGTAGCCTCAACTGCCTTTTGCATATGCTCTTCTACTTCAGCTAACTTCACAAAAACCTCCCACAAGAGTTCCAATAGATTCTCCCATTACGGCTCGGTAGATGTTTCCCGAAACCGTCAGGTCAAACACCATAATAGGAATATTATTTTCTTTGCACAGGGCGATCGCCGTACTATCCATCACTCGCAAGTCTTGATTCAAGACGTGTCCATAAGTGAGGGTGTTATACCTGCGTGCGTCAGGGTTGATATGGGGGTCCGAATCGTACACCCCATCTACCTTAGTCGCTTTAAAAATCACCTCTGCATCAATTTCAGCAGCCCGCAGAGCCGCTGTAGTATCAGTAGTAAAAAAGGGATTACCAGAGCCAGCGCCAAAAATAACCACCCGTTTTTTTTCCAGGTGGCGAATGGCCCGCCGCCGGATGTAAGGTTCAGCTATTTCTTGCATAGCGATCGCCGATTGTACTCTTGTCGGTACTCCTGCTTGTTCCAGGGCATCCTGCAAAGTTATAGCATTCATGACTGTAGCAATCATGCCCACATAATCTGCCGTTGCCCGATCCATACCAGCCGATGCAGCCTTCACCCCGCGAAAAATGTTGCCACCGCCAACAACGATCGCGATTTGGATGCCTTTTGACACCACCTGGGCGACTTCCTGAGCGATCGACTGAACGACTACCGGATCGATACCGTAGCCCAATCCGCCCATCAGCGCTTCACCGCTGAGCTTCAGCAAAACCCGCTGATAAACCATCCCCATGCCGCCACTATTGTTGTACTCTTTTTGCCTCCACAATAAGATAGCAGCACGGGGACGTCTTTGATAACATATTGAACATGAATTGCCCAGAACGGATAGAATGCTCAATCCTGGGGAACAAAATCAAGGGCAGCAGAATTCATGCAGTAACGCTGACCGGTCGGCTTTGGGCCGTCATTGAATACGTGACCGAGATGAGCATCGCAGACAGCGCACAGTACCTCTGTACGGCGCGAGAACAAGCTGTTATCTGCCTCGCACTTGACATTTTCTGCTTGAATCGGAGCATAAAAACTCGGCCAACCAGTACCCGAATCGTACTTAGTTTCTGATTGAAATAGCTCCGTGCCACAGCAAACGCACTTGTAAATTCCTGGCTTTTTGTTGTCGTGATACTCACCGGTAAAAGCTCTTTCCGTTCCCTTTTTTCTGGTGACGTGGAACTGTTCCGGTGTGAGCTGCTCTTTCCACTCAGATTCAGGTTTTTGAACTTTGTTAGTCATGGTTTAATGTTGTTAGCTGTTGACTGTTAGCTG
>DPLL01000537.1:19907-22757 GCA_003542015.1 Microcoleaceae cyanobacterium UBA9251
GTTAGCTGTTAGCTGTTAGCTGTATATAGCTAGTCAACTCATGCCTCCATTAATATTAACCTAATTGGGTCGAAATGAACATACCAGGGAAAAGAAAAGTCTTTAATAGCTCTCCACTTTTCCTTAAAAACTTCAGCTTGTAAGTGATAATCTTGGGAATTATGGGGAGGCGAGTGCAATTTGAGGTATAATGTCACCCGGTGCGGAGTTTCCACAGTCGAGGCGATCCAACAAGGAAAAGTATTTTCGCGATCGCACTCCCTAACAAAACTAATTTGATGAGCCCGAATTCCCACATAAGCTAAAGAGGTTGAAAGGGGTTCAACGACAGCAAGAGAACAGCCCCAGTCGATCGCCTCTACGACTGTTTCAGAAATCCGTTTAGCTAGTGAAAAGTTCTTGCAGCCTGTAAGCTGAGCAACAGTAAAATTGCGAGGGCGCTCGAAAATGTTTTCTTTAGTATCAAAAGCGATCGCCCTTCCCTCGGCTAATACCAACAGATTTTTACACACCCGATAAACTTCCTCTAAATTGTGGCTGACAAACAGAGTAATGCCTCGATAATTAGCAAGAGTTAGCATTAACTCCC
Organism: Microcoleaceae cyanobacterium UBA9251; assembly: GCA_003542015.1. Lineage (GTDB taxonomy): Bacteria > Cyanobacteriota > Cyanobacteriia > Cyanobacteriales > Microcoleaceae > Microcoleus. The sequence continues at coordinate 20,497 of DPLL01000537.1, forward strand.
GTTCCAGTTGGCTCCGCAAATGAGTATCTAAAGCAGAAAACGGTTCGTCTAACAGCAGCAATTCAGGAGAGCTAGCTATGGCTCTAGCTAAAGCCACTCGCTGCTGTTGGCCTCCCGAAAGTTCGTGAGGATAGCGGTTTTCCATTCCCGACATTTGCACCGCCAGCAATTGTTCTTTGACTCTAATTAGTTGTTCACTTTCAGATAAATGATCCAAGCCAAAGGCAATATTTTGAGCAACATTCAGGTGAGGAAATAAGGCGTAATTTTGAAACAAAAAACCGATGCGGCGCTCTTTTGACGGTACATTAATCCCCCGTTCAGAGTCAAATAAAACTCTGCCGTTGACTGCAATTTTACCACTGTTTGGAGTTTCCAAGCCGGCGATGCAGCGCAGAGTCATACTTTTGCCAGAACCAGAGGCTCCCAAAATTCCGAGCACTTCCGAGCCGATATCGAAGCCGACATTTAAGGCCAAGCCAGAGAGAGGTTTGAAGATGTTTAAAAATAGTCCGTTTTCGGGATTTTGTGTCAGTAGTTTTGCGGAGATAGAATCGGGGGAATGTATAATATTTAATTTTAGCCGATCGCCCTGACTATGTTTTAGCGATCGCCTCAAAAAATCCGTCCAATAATGAACAGCAGTCAACACACCCAGAGAAAGACTCAGAATAATCACAACCCAAATAGAAGCTTGGCTCATATCCCCAGATTCCACAGCAAAATAAATTGCCATTGGGATAGTCTGAGTTTGTCCAGGAATATTCCCCGCTAACATCAGCGTCGCGCCAAATTCTCCCAAAGCGCGAGCAAAAGCGAGAATACTTCCTGCTAAAATTCCCGGCCATGCTAGCGGCAACATAATCCGCAAAAAAACCCTCCATTCCGAGGCTCCCAGAGTGCGAGCTGCATGGAGAAGATTAGCATCAATTTGTTCAAAAGCTCCCAAAGCAGTTTTGTACATCAGGGGAAATGATACGACAGTTGCTGTAATTACCGTGGCTGGCCAAGTAAAAATAACATTGAATCCGAATTGTAGCAAAAATTGACCAATCGGCCCATTTCTGCCAAACAACATCAGCAGTAAAAATCCCACTACAGTCGGCGGCAAAACTAAAGGAGAAATGAAAATTCCTTCAATCAAAGCTTTACCTTTGATGCGAGTTGAAAGCATCCACCGGGCGGCGGCTATTCCGAGAAAGAAGGTAAAGAATGTGGCGATGGCTGATGATTTTAGAGAGATCCATAATGGAGATAAGTCAAATTCCATATTTTGGATTAAGTATAAGTAGTTTTAAGATTTTTTTGAACGAACCGCGAAGACGCTAAGGACACGAAGGAAGATCAGAAAGATCAGAAAGGTTTCTGAATATCTACAATTTTTACGACTAATTAACGAGCTATGCCAAATCCGTATTTCTGAAATACTATTTTAGCGCGATCGCCTGCCAAAAACTCAACAAATTCTTTAGCAGCAGCGGGATTGCGACTGTTTCTGATAACTGCGAGGGGATAAACTATTGGCGAGTGCCAATTTTCCGCAGCCGTTGCGCGTACCGCGACTTTTGGCGATGCTTTGGCATCTGTGGTGTAGACTATACCAGCATCCGCATTGCTACTTTCGACAAAAGTCAGCACCTGGCGAACATTGTTTCCTAATACTAATTTCGGTTGAATTTGCTGCCACAATCCTATTGTAGTCAGCATTTCCTGAGCGTATTGTCCCACAGGTACGCTCTTGGGTTCGCCGATCGCAATTTTCTGGATTCTGGCATCTGTCAACTGTTTAAAATCACTCAAAAATACGCCGTTGTTGGGAGTAATCAAAACCAAGCGATTTGTCAACAAATTGCGGCGCGTGTCGTTAATTAGCAGGTTAGATTGCTGCAAAATATCCATTGGTTTAGTAGAGGCGCTGAAAAATACATCTACCGGAGCTCCCTGCTGAATCTGTTGTGCGATCGCACCGGAAGCACCAAAATTATAAGTAATAATAACCTTGGGATTTCCTTGCTGATAAACTGTTTTGAGTTCTTGTAAAGCTTGTGAGAGACTAATCGCAGCGGATACAGTTAAAGATGTTGGCTGCTGCGCTGTTGCTGGGGAAACCCTCTGAAATAAGTTCCAAGTAATCAGCAGTGACAGCGCCGCGAGCGCTGTGACAATCAAGTTGAAAATGCGTGTATTTTTTAAGTTCACAATAGTTTTGAATCTTTAATTTTGAGTTATTCCAAAACCACTATAGCGATCCTAAATCATTT
>DPLL01000539.1 GCA_003542015.1 Microcoleaceae cyanobacterium UBA9251
TTGTGTTGGGGATGATCTTGGCGATCGCCTCTGTAGCTGTGGCTGCTCAACCTTTGTTTGTGGCTTATCCTCCCGCTAACCACCAAACGACAGCCTCGCGCATCTTTTTAATCGGCACAGCACCCGCAACGGGAGATGTTTCGGTAAATGGCAACCGGATTTCGCGCACCGCAGTCGGTCATTTTGCCCCAAGTTTTCCCCTACAAATCGGAGAAAATCTCTTTACATTGCGTTACGAAAATCAGGAAGTCAAAATTCAGGTAAAGCGGCAGTCGAATCAGCCGGAAGTGCCTGTAGGATTGGCTTTTGCTAAAGATTCCCTGACTCCGAAAGTCGATCTGGCGAGTTTACCGGGGGAATATATCTGTTTTGGGGCGATCGCACCTGTGAATGCTGAGGTTTCGGTAAAATTGGCAGGCGTTACTATTCCTTTAAAAGCGCGATCGCAAGTCGAACTACCAGATAACAAATCTGTCTTGTTAGGTGAAAATTCCCCGATTAAAAAAGGTGGCAGCGAACAATATCAAGGCTGTGCTAAAACTCCCGCCAACTCCCAGCTACCTAACAGCAAAAAAGTAGATTTAGGAGTGCCATTGTTTGAGCTAACAATGAACGATCAAACTATCAGCCAGGAGGGTACTGGCAAGATTTCGATTCTCTCTCCGGCCGAGTTAGAAGTAGCAGAAGTGACAGCAGAAGCGGGTGTTGCCAGAACCGGGGCGAGTACGGATTTTTCTCGGATGACACCGCTGCCCAAGGGAACGCGAGCAACAATTACTGGACGCGAAGGAGAATGGATTCGACTAGATTACGGTGCTTGGATTAAAGCATCAGAAGTGCAAATTGTCAAGGATGCAGTGCCTCCGCGATCGATTATTCGCAGCGCGCGATCGCGCCAAGTTCCCGATTGGACAGAGGTATTATTCCCCTTAGAAATACCCGTCCCTGTCACCGTCCAGTCAGGAGAAAAAACTTTCACTTTAACACTGTACAATACTACCGCTCAAACTGACATTATTCGCCTCGATGATGACCCCGTAATTTCGCGTTTGGCATGGCAACAAATATCGCCGCTGCAAGTACAATATACTTTTAATCTCAAATCTGATCGGCAGTGGGGTTATAAGTTGAGATATGATGGCACAACTTTAGTTTTGTCTTTAAAACACCCCCCTGGGAAGACAAGCATGATGCCTATGTCACAAGAAAAGCCGCTGTCAGGAATTAAAATACTTTTAGATCCTGGACATGGTGGGCCGCAGGATTCAGGAGGTGTAGGGCCGACTGGATACCGCGAGAAAACAGTGGCTTTAATTGTGTCGAAATTGGTGCGGGAAGAGTTGGTAAATCGGGGTGCGAATGTGGTAATGACGCGGGTGGAAGATGTGGATTTGGATTTGGCACCAAGGGTAGAAATGATTCAAAAAGAAGCACCGGCGATCGCAATTTCTATTCATTACAATGCTTTGCCCGATAACGGCGACGCGATTAATACTAAAGGAGTTGGTGCTTTTTGGTTTCACCCGCAAGCGCACAGTTTGGCAATGTTTTTGCACAATTATTTAGTTGCTAAATTGAACCGTCCGAGCTATGGTGTATTCTGGAACAATCTAGCGATGACTCGTCCTGCGGTGGCTCCGTCTGTTTTAATGGAATTGGGATTTATGATTAATCCCGATGAGTTTGAATGGATTGTCAACCAGACAGAACAGAAGAAGTTAGCAGAGGCGATCGCCCAAGGTATTACCGAATGGTTTGCCTCTGTTCAATAAGAGTTCGTAGTCATGACTTTAGTCCTGTAAAAACAAGGAGATTCAATAGATGCTGAATTTTAGTCAATGTAAAGCGTTATTCATTGCAGCCGCGATCGCAAGTTTTAGTTTCTCTCTTGTCAGTTATCCAGTTTTCGGCAAAGAGCAAACTCTTGCGCCGGAAAAAGTAGAAGCTTTAAAACAGCAAACTAAATGCTCTTTTATTAACGTCAAAAGTGGCAATGTTAACATTCGTAAAGGCCCTGGCGATAAGTACCCGGTTGTTGTTAAACTGAAAAGAGGAGACGGAGTTAGGGCTGTTAGCCGACAAGGCAATTGGGTGAAAATTGCGGCTAGATTTACTGGGAATCCTCCCAATGAAAGTTTTGTACTCCTTGACGGTTGGGTGAACAATCAATATATTAATGGTTGTTCGGAAGATCAATTTGATATGTGGCGGAAATAGCGATTTTCGTAGTAGGGGCGCGTCTACGAGATTGTCGATTATTCACAATTATTGTTGGTGAAACCAGCCCAGACAATTCTGGGGAAAATGTACATTCGGATTTACCGTTGGGTGTGGGCGGGTTTACGAGATTGTCGATTATTCACAATTATTGTTGGTGAAACCCGCCCCGAAAATTCTGGGGAAAATGTACATTCGGATTTACCGTTGGGTGGGGGCGGGTTTGAGAGATTGTCGATTATTCACAATTATTGTTGGTGAAACCCGCCCCGAAAATTCTGGAAAAAATGTATGCCGATCGCCAGCAACACAAAGATGTTGATATTATCTACCAGTGCAGCGAACATTTACTAACGCTGATTAACGACATTTTAGGCTTGTCTAAAATCGAAGCCAACCAAGTCGAACTTTACCCAGAAACGTTTAATTTTTCCGCCTTCCTGCAAGGATTGTCAGAGATTTTCAGCCTCAAAGCACAGCAAAAATCAATTTATTTTGCCTACCCGAATCTTGCTCCACTGCCCAAGAAGGTTTATGCTGATGAAAAGCGACTGCGCCAAATTTTAATGAACCTGCTTTCCAATGCTATCAAATTTACTGATGTCGGTAGCGTTACTTTCAAAGTCGAGGTATAGCAGTCGCCAAGGCGATGAGAGTCATTGAACCCTTCGACCCTTCGACTACGCTCAGGGCACCGCTCCGCTCAGGGAACGATCGCATAAATGCCTTAACCACCTTGGCGGTTGCTATAATTGGTAATAGGTAATCGGTAATAGCTAATGGGGAAGCAGACACGGAGACACAGAGACATCAAACGACAATAAATCAATCAGAAAATTTCTCTACCTACCCAAATCTTCCCAATTACCAGCCACCAATTACCAGTCACCAATTACCAATTACCAAAATCCGTTTTCAAATAGAAGATACAGGATTTGGTATCCCAGCAGAACACTTGAATAAAATATTTTTACCCTTCGAGCAAGTGGGAGATGTTTCTCGCCGAATAGAAGGAACTGGGTTGGGATTGGCCATTACTCAGAAGCTCATCTCTTTAATGGAAAGTAAAATTTTTGTCGATAGCAATCCGGGAGTGGGCAGTAAATTTTGGTTTGATTTAGACTTGCAAGTTGCCTCAGAATTAAGGGATTCAACCCCAGTCAAATCAACGGATATAGCTATCGGCTATCAAGGTCAAAAAACGAAAATCCTGGTAGTCGATGACAACTGGGAAAATCGCTCCGTTATCATTAATTTGCTGTCACCACTCGGCTTTGAACTCGCAGAAGCAGCAGACGGAAAAGCAGGTTTAGAAAAAGCTGTTGAATTTCAACCGGATTTGATACTGTGTGACTTAGTGATGCCTGGGATGGATGGCTTCGGGCTGATCCGACAACTGAGGCAATTACCGGAGTTTCAAAGTACAATTACTATAGCAGTTTCTGCTAGTGTCTTTAATGCCGATCGACAAAATTGCTTGGAATCGGGCTACAGCGATTTTCTCGCCAAGCCGATTCAAGCCGCAGAATTGCTAGACAAAATCAAGAGTTACTTAAATTTGTCATGGATTTACGAACAAAAATCAACCGGGAAAAATTTTACTGCGGCTGTACCTCTAGCTTCTAGCCCACAGGAAATGGCGGTGCCGCCCAGAGAGGAATTGCTTGCCTTGTATCAAGCAGCTAAGGGATGTTATATTGAAGATGTTGAGCTGGAAGTCATCCGGCTGAAGCAATTAAAGCCAGAGTACAGTTCCTTTGCTGCTAGGATACTCGAACTGTCCGAAGATTTTGAGTGTCAAGCAATTGTCAAGCTGATCGAGCGATATTTATAGCAGAAGAAATCAGGGAAAAAAGGATGAAAAAATTACCTAATTTTGCGAAATGATCTGCTGTTGAAACTAAAATACATTATAATTTTTCGGATTATAAAAATTCCGCAACCAATGAACATTTGGAGAACCAAAATTTTCAACTCTGGTAAAATTTTTCAGTTAAAATAGAATCGCTACATCACATAAATACCGAAAACCTATCATAAACTATCGTGAATTTTAGTCAAACACTCTCAGTAATAGCTGCATTTTTAATGGCTAGCTGCAATATCCAACCCCAAAAAATTAACCAGCAAATTAACACGCAGCGTACTGAAAGTCAAGCCGCAGTTCCCATCAAACCAAAGCCAGAAATCAAAGAGGCAAAATTAATCGCTGTCGGCGACATTATGATGCACAGCACTCAAACGCGATCGGGCTACGATGCGAAAAGCCAAACATACAACTTTGACAGTTTTTTCACACCAGTCAAAAATATTCTCTCACAAGGCGATTGGGTAATCGGAAATCTCGAAACACCTTTAGCGGGCGAAGATGCCGGCGGATATACCGGATATCCGCTATTTAACGCACCGGCTCAATTAGTCGATGCCGCTAAAAAAGCCGGATTTAATATCTTGACAACCGCGAACAATCATGCTTTAGACCGGGGAGAAAAAGGCGCGATCAGGACGATCGCCAATCTGAGCGATCGCCAAATTGCGTCCACAGGAACAGCCGGATCTGCTGCGGCAGCCGATCGACCTTTAATCAGCACCAAAAACAACATTTCCCTAGCCATTCTCGCTTACACCTACGGCACAAACGGCATTCCCATACCCAAAGGCAAAGACTATTTAGTTTCGCTAATTGATGAAAAAAAGATCGTCAAAGATATTGCCAAAGCCCGAAAACAAGGAGCCGATATTGTCGCAATTTCCCTGCATTTTGGCGAAGAATATCAGCGACAGCCAAACACCCAACAAAAGCAATTAGTTGAAAACCTCTTAAAAGCAGGCGCTGACATCATTCTCGGTAGCCATCCCCACGTCGTTCAACCTTACAAAATATTTAAGTTTCCTGGCAAAAATGGCCAAACCAGAAAAGCAGTAGCAATTTATTCTATGGGAAACTTCATTTCCGGTCAGACGAAAGATTATACAGACTTAGGCGTAATTTTCCAAGTAAATATTCGCAAAAAATTTCCCGAAAAAACCACAGAAATTACTGAAATTAAAGCTATTCCTACTTGGGTGCATCGCTATCCTCTGAACAATCAATTGAAATATCGAATTTTGCCGTTACAACAAATAGTAACTCAGAAAAAAGACTCACTGTTGGCAACTTCGCAGTATCCGGTTTTAGAAGAATCTTTGCAAAAGATGAACAAGCATCTTAACTCTTTGAATAGTCCGAAAAAATCCAAGTAATTTGGCATTGGGCATTGGGCATTATGGGCCGCAAAGACCTGAGCAGCAGAATAGCGCATCATATCAAATCTGGTAGCATCGGAATTATTGCCTAAATTAGGAGACTGCACGTGCCGTGTCCCTACAATAAGTATTTTGGGGTAGGGACACGGCACTGCCATGTCCTTCCGATCATTCCGGTGTTACCGGAATTGATATCAATTGACCCCTGGTAAGCTTTGGAAGCAATCATGTATCCAACGGAAGAGGGTGTCGTGGAGTAGAGCGACTTTTCTTTTTGTGATTATATTCTTCCGATACGCCCCGATAATCTGATGCTTGATATCTGCCGAATATCTCAGCGAAAATGTTAGGCAATTTTCGATAAGGAGAAACACCCAGATCTTTAAGCATGATGTCAATATATTGTTGGAAGCGAGTGTTGATCGCACAGGATCGCGAAGGTTCAAATTGAATATTTGCGCGTTTCCACTGGCGGATATATTCAATACTTTTTTCCATATTTTCGCTGGAAGGTAACTCAAGTTCACCACGCAAGTAAGCACACAGCCATTGTGCGGCGATTTCGACTGCTGGTACGTGCATATATCCATGATTGAACCCGGCAAAGGCAATGCCAGGAATCCGAGGATGAAGCAAGTGGCGATATAACTGCACGCCATCGGGTTCGGTTTCCAACATTTTTCGATATTTATCAGGCAAAAATGGAAAAATTGGCGTTTGCGAACCCAAAGATAGAACGACTAAATCGCATGGAATCTCGCAACCGTTTTTCAACTTTACTGCTTCTCGCGAAAAACCAGATAATTCTGCACGGTGGGGCGAGATTTTTCCTTCTGCAATAAACGGATAGTAATCTTCTGGCGCAACCGCTGTGGCTGAACGTAAATCAGGCAATAGTTTGTGGTCTGGTTGTACAGCTTTGATGCGACTCTGGGCGGCTTGGCCTTTTCCAGAAACATTTCGCTGAACTTGAAAGCGGAAGATGGATGCAATCAAATCCCAAAAACCTGAAACAATGAAGCCAAGGCGATTGTGAAGGAAACGTTCAATGGCGGTTGGATGTGCCCAACTTGCGATCATCACTGTTCCAAAACGGCTGAATAATGCGTGGGTAAAATGTACGCCAAAAATCCATTCTGGCACAAGCCAGCGCGGTGTACGAAATACATGATCTACTTGCGCGCCTTGTTTTGCTGCGAAAGTCGCCATGTCTAAGGCGCTCTTTCCGAAGCCAACGATTACAACTCGTTGATTATCGAATAGATCAAGGGTGTGGACATCCCGTTCAGTGATGATTTTGCCGCCGAAATTTTCGATACCTGGAAATTTAGGTTGATACTTTCCTTCTGTATATTGCCCAACTGAGATAACGACGTATCCAAATAATTCTTCGTGAACGCCATCCTTGTTTTTATATCTTAATAGCCAGCCATCTTCTGTTTCTTTTAGTTCGATCACTTCGTGATTTAACCGCAGATCAAGCTTTAGATGGTTGACCGCTTGGCCCAAATAATTCAGGATTTGTTCTCCGGTGGGATGTAAATCAGGCGTGAATGGCCAGGGAAAATCAGATAAATGATACTGTTCCCTGATATTTTGCAGGTGTACGTTTGGGTATGCAAGTGCCCATACTCCGCCAATCTTTTCGGATTTCTCGAAAACAACTGCTTCGCAACCATTTTTCTTGAGAATATTGGCTGTCGTAATGCCTGATATTCCTGCGCCAATAATGGCAATTCGCATACCCTTTTTGTATTTCATGTATTTGAGTCTCCTGATTTGGTATAGACTAAGGGGGAGAGCAATTATTGCACTGCGGGCTGCTACAACCTCAGTTTCTGGAGCTGGCACATTCCGCTCGCGAACAGGATGTAACTAATAACTAATAACTCATAACTCATAACTGCTGAATTAACCAAGAAAACGCCCCTGCGACATCAGCAACCTGCTCAACATCCGGTATCGGTGGCCTCCGCACCATCACAACCGGAATTCCCAGTTGCCGCGCTGCAACTATTTTAGCATAAGTAGCATCGCCACCGCTGTTTTTACTAACAATTGTATCTATCTGATATTCCAGCAGCAATTTCCGCTCATTTTCTAAAGTAAAAGGGCCTCTATCTAATAGCAATTTGCCCTTGGGAACGGGAGTATTGAGTGCCGGAGGGTCGATCGCCCGCATCAAACACCAAATCGAGTCAAAACCAGCAAAGGCAGCCAATTCCTGTCTCCCAATGGTCAGAAACACGCGCTTTGACTGTTGAGATAAAGCCCTTGCTGCGGCGGGGTGGCTTTCGACTTCCATCCAGCGATCGCCCTCCACAGCCTCCCAAGCTGGACGTACTAGCATCAAATGTGGCACTTGACATTGCGCCGCCGCCACAGCATTGAACGAAATTCGAGCAGCAAACGGATGAGTCGCATCAATTAACAAGTCGATCGCGCGATCGAGCAAATACGCAGCCAATCCAGCAGCACCCCCAAACCCACCAATTCGCACCGTACCCGTTTTTGGGGTAGAAGGCTGTTTAGTGCATCCTGCTAGCGAAGTAATCACCTCAAGATCGGCGATTTGAGAAGCCCTGACAGCTAGTTCAGCAGCATCTCCTGTTCCGCCCAAAATTAGCAAGCGTTTTTTCATAAAATTATCTTTTTAGGTTAATAATGTATTCAGTAAAGTTTAAACTGCCCACAGCTATGATGCGTTCAATCTTGAGATTTTTTACAGTATTAATTGTAACCGGGTTAGTTTTGTTCGGAAATATCACGCCCGCCAGAGCACAAGTTGAGACAACAAATATTACCCCTCCTCAACAGGAATTAGGAGAACTCGTTCAAAAAGCTTTTGAAGCTACAAACTCAGGCAAATTTCCCATCGCTGAAAGTTTTTGGACTCAGATCATTGAAAAGTTCCCCGATCAAGCCGCCGCTTGGAGCAACCGAGGCAATTCTAGAGTCAGCCAAAACAACCTCACAGCAGCTATTTCCGACTACGAAAAAGCAATGGAATTAGCTCCAGATGCTCCCGATCCCTACTTAAATCGCGGCACAGCATTAGAAGGTTTAGGACGCTGGTCAGAAGCGATCGCCGACTACAACCGCGTGCTAGAATTAGACCCGAAAGATCCAGCAGCCTACAACAACCGAGGCAATGCCGAAGCCGGTTTAGGAAAATGGTCAGAAGCGATCGCCGACTACAGCAAAGCCTTTGNNGAAGCTGAGAGCAATTGGGTAGCCGCAGTCGGCCTCGATTCCCGCTACAAAGACCTCGATTGGGTTGCTAATACCCGTCGCTGGCCACCTGTTGCAGTTAGCGCTTTAGATAAGTTTTTGCACTTGCAATAATAGGAATTACGCAGTAAACTTTCATGCTGAGTCATGAGTGTAGCGCAGGATTATGAAGCATCTGGGCCCTAATAGAGATCCTTCGCTACGCTCAGGATGACGTAATTTCCGGGCTCAGGATGACGGAGTTTCCGGGCTCAGGATGACGGAATTTCCGGGCTCAGGATGACGGAATTTCCGGGCTCAGGATGACGGAATTTCCGGGC
>DPLL01000540.1 GCA_003542015.1 Microcoleaceae cyanobacterium UBA9251
GGTAAGGCATCCATAAGAGCGGGGTTGTGAGTATTTAGCAACACTCGCAAATTACGACGCTCCGCAATATCTCGAATGCAGGTTAGTAGATGTTTCGCGCGGTTGGGATGAACGCCATTATCGATTTCTTCGATGACGACTAAACTACCTTCGGTTGCTGATAGCATGGCTGCTGTAATTGCTAATACCCGCAAAGTGCCATCTGATAACAAAGCAGCTTCGCAATAGCGCCGATTATTACCAAAGGTTTCTGCCAGCCGCACCATCACTTCATCTCGTGGGCCAAAAATAAAATCTAGTCCTTCTATAGCCTGCTCTGGTAAGCTCTGAATCAAGTTTAAAATTGTTTTTTGATTGTCGGGTTTGTTGTCCCATAGGCGAAACAAAACGCTGGAAAGATTAGTTCCATCTTCCTGTAAGCGTTTATCCGATTTGAAACTGTACTCGCGCATTTTGGCGGGAACGGGATCTAGAAATAGGATGTTTTGTAATACTCTTTGATATTCGCGGACTGTTTCAGGAATAACTTTTTGGGATTTATGGTTTTTTGTATCAAAACGAGCTGGTGTTTCTAATTGAACAAAGATAGCCATTTGATCGCTGCAAATTACTCGTGGCTTATTTTTACCCCTTGTAAAGTTGTTATAGGAAACACCCACATCAGTCCCTATTCCTTGAGAGGGTTGATCGAGGTCATATAGCGACATTTTCTTGGTCGAGCCAACAATCCGCTCACTACTAATATGCAGTTCTCCTTCACGTACATTCAGGGTTATATCAAGTTGGTTCCATTCTGTTGAGTCTAAATGGCAACCGATGGTAAAATTTGACTGTTCAAGATGGCACAAATCATCGACTCGACCGCGTATAATGCGATCGGCATTATTCACCGCATATTGAATAGTCGTCAGTTTTTGACCTTGCGCCAACCATGACAGAAAGCGTAAAGCTTCTATTGCATTACTTTTACCTGCGGCGTTGGCTCCGATGAGCACAGTCAGCGCTCCAAGTGGTAATCGGCTTGTTTTGTAACTCTTGAAGTTGGCGAGGGTAAATTCTGTTAGCATGGTGTCGATCGGGAATTGCCGATTATTGGGTGTTAAATGTGCATGAGCGACAACTCCATGTTTTTCGATAACCCGCTGAAAATGGGTATCAAAGTGAATTGATTCTTGGGGAAAATGGGAGCATTTCACCGCTCCAATTTCCCTCTGTCAATATCGCAATTCAGGCAATGTTGCCGCCAATAATATCAAATTGAAAACTGCCTGACTGACCTCCGTTACATCCATTACATCCATTACATCCGTTACAAAATCCGTTGCCGAACTTCTCTATTCCTAATCGCTTTCCAGAATACTAGCCAGCAAAGCTTGCTGAGCGTGCATCCGATTTTCGGCTTGCTCCCAAACGCGCGATTGACTTCCTTCAATTACCGCATCTGTAATCTCTTCGTCTCGGTGCGCTGGCAAACAGTGTAATACAATTGCATTGCGATCGGCTAACTTCAGCAACTCTTCATTTACCTGATAAGGCTCAAACAAAGGAATCCTACTTGTCGCTTCCTCTTCCTGTCCCATACTCGCCCAAACATCGGTATAAATTACTTGAGCATTCTTGACAGCAGCTTTGGCGTCACCAGTCACAGTAACTTCTGTTTTTCCGTTAGCAATTGCCTTTGCCTTTTCCACTATCTCAGGATTTGGCAGGAAATCTTGAGGACAAGCAATTCTCACATTCATCCCCGTCATTGCACAGCCCAACATCAGCGAATTAGCCATGTTGTTACCGTCGCCCAAGTAAGTCAAAGTCAGTCCTTCCAATTTGCCAAAACACTCTTGGACTGTCATTAAATCCGCTAGCACTTGACAGGGGTGTTCGTCATCTGTCAGGGCATTGATCACAGGAATTTTAGCATAATTAGCAAAAGTTACTAAGTCCTTTTGCTCGAAAGTCCGAATCGCTAAAACGTCTAAATATCTGTCTAAAACCCGCGCTGTATCGACTAAAGGTTCCCCGCGACTAACTTGAGTAACGTTGGGATTGAGGTCAATAACTTGACCTCCCAATTTATACATGGCTACCGTAAAACTTACCCTGGTTCGCGTTGAAGCTTTGGAAAATAATAAGCCGAGAACTTTTGTGCGTTTCAGCTTCACCATTCCCGATTTTAAACTGGCTGCTAGATCCAGTAAATAATTTAATTCGTCAATACTTAAATCTGCCAGACTTAATAAATCTCGCCCTTTTAATGAGTCCATATTTACCCCACACCAATTTTCAACTGTGTCTTAAATCTTAGCCCGCGCTGGCGGGTTTTGTTTATTTCAACTTGCGGGTAATTGCTCGATCGCCCGATCGATCGCATCGCAACCTTGTTCCACCGTTTCTACCACCGCCAACAAGCCCCGCAATTCCCCAGCACCGGGGAAGCCTTTAGCATACCAGGTTAAGTGCTTGCGCGCTTGACATACACCGCTCTCACCTTTATATTCCCACAAAGCCCGCAAATGTTCCTTAGCACATTCGAGCCGTTCAATTGGTGTCGGATTTATCTTTTCCACGCCTGTTTTGAAGAAATAATCAACTTCTCCCACCAAGAAAGGATAGCCCAAAGTTCCCCGCGAACACATCACTCCATCCGCGCCGGTTTCTTCCAGACACCGCAGGGCCGCCTCAACAGAAAAAATATCCCCATTCGCAATCACTGGAATTGACAAAACTTCTTTAACGCGGCGAATCCACTCCCATTTTGCCGGGCCCGTGTAACCTTGCGATCGAGTCCGACCATGTACGGTAATCATTTTTGCTCCCGCATCTTCCATCCGCTTCCCAAAATCCAAAATATTAATTTCTTTGTCCGTCCAGCCGATGCGAGTTTTAACTGTTACCGGAACATCTACAGCTTGCACAACTCTCCGCACAATTGCCTCAGCAGTTTCGGGATCTCGCAGTAAGGAAGAACCGCCACCATTTTTAGTAATTTTGTTAACCGGACAGCCCATATTAATATCAACTGTATCCGCTCCTTCTGCCACCGCTTTCTGTGCCGCTTCTGCCAAAAAATCCGGGCGACAGTCAAACAATTGAATGCTAATCGGGCGTTCGTTTGGGTCAATTTCCATGATTCTCGGCAGTTGCTTCACGTAGTGCAAACCTGTAGCATTCACCATTTCGGTATACATCATCGAATCCGGCGCGTAGCGACGCACCAGGCGACGAAATACCAAATCTGTAACGCCGGACAAGGGCGATTGCAGCACGCGACTTTTTACTTCCAAATCGCCGATTTTCAGCGGAGTTGCTAATTTTTGTTTTAATTCTGGAGAGAGAGTAAGCATAGTCGATCGTACTTGAATTATAATATCTGTATATTCTACTGTAATTCCGTGATTAATTATATTTTTAACCAATTTTTGATGAAAAACTAAAAGTATATTTAACTCGACCAAAATACCTATGGTAATGATTCTCGCCAGTAGTATTAGACTATTGTCAAAGCCTTACTCAAAGCCCAACTATGACAAGAGTTAAATCAATATGTCAAGCCCACTTGACATTGGCTCTCTCTATGGGCCACTGCCACCAATGGGCGATCGACTCCTATCCCAGGGGTATTGCCTAAGTTCTACAGTCCTTTCCGCACGCGGGGCCAAAAACCCTGGTGGTTGAACTCTCGCCGAAACCCTGCGGCGAGTATCTCAAGGGATCAGCCACGATTTTTCCCAGAAACCCGGTTTTTTTTGCCGTCCTATCCTATTGCTCTTGAATTCTGCCTTCTGCCTTCAAAAGCCTTCTACCTTCATATAACTAATTATTAAATTTATCAGAATTATGCAAAAGCCGTACATCAGATTGTTTTAAACTACAATTGGTGGATTCCCGATGACGCCGATCGAACATTAAAAAAATTGTAGAGAATTCCTATGGACGCCATCACACTCTGGCAACGCTATCAAGACTGGCTTTACTATCACTCTGGATTGGGACTTTACCTCGATATCAGCCGGATGGGATTCGACGACGCTTTCGTCGCAACAATGAAACCCAAATTTGACAAAGCTTTCAAAGACATGGCAGCTTTAGAAGCAGGGGCGATCGCCAATCCCGATGAACACCGCATGGTAGGCCACTACTGGCTCCGAAACCCCGATCTCGCCCCTACCTCAGAACTCAAACAAGAAATAGTCGAGACATTACAACAAATCGAATCATTTGTCAAGAAAGTTCAAAGCCGCGACATCAAGCCACCATTCGCTCCCCAATTTACCGATATTATCTCGATCGGCATCGGCGGTTCCGCCCTCGGCCCCCAATTTGTCGCCGAAGCTTTATCCCCAGACATTCCGCCCCTAGCAATACATTTTATCGACAACACTGACCCGGCAGGAATCGATCGCATCCTCAACCAAATCAAAGACAAACTCGTCAGCACCCTAGTAATTACCATCTCAAAATCCGGCGGCACCCCTGAGCCCCGCAACGGCATGATCGAAGTTCAAAAAGCCTTCGCAGCGCAAAAACTCGACTTTGCCAAACAAGCAATTGCCATCACCGGAGTAGACAGCAAACTAGACAAATTAGCCAAATCCGAAGGCTGGATTACCACCTTCCCAATGGCAGATTGGGTGGGAGGACGCACTTCGGAATTGTCAGCAGTTGGACTTTTGCCAGCAGCTTTGCAAGGCATTGACATTCAGGCAATGCTCGACGGTGCTAAAGTCATGGACGAAGCTACCAGAATTCCAGAAATAAAAAACAATCCCGCCGCCCTTTTAGCCCTGAGTTGGTATTTTGCCTGCAACGGACGCGGCGAAAAAGATATGGTAGTTTTGCCGTATAAAGATTCACTGCTATTGTTCAGCCGCTACTTGCAGCAATTGGTCATGGAATCCATAGGCAAAGAGCAAGATTTAGACGGCAACACAGTTTATCAAGGCATAGCAGTCTACGGCAACAAAGGCACAACCGACCAACACGCCTACGTCCAACAATTGCGAGACGGCGTGTCCAATTTCTTCTTAACATTTATCGAAGTTTTGCAAGATAGGCAAGGCATTTCTCCTGAAGTAGAAACCGGCGTTACTTCAGGAGATTATTTGTCTGGTTTGTTGCAGGGAACTCGACAAGCTTTGTCTGAGAATCAGCGAGATTCTATTACTCTGACAATACCCCAAGTAAACCCTCGGACGGTAGGAGCATTAATTGCCCTCTACGAAAGAGCAGTAGGTTTTTACGGTTCCTTGGTGAATGTCAACGCCTATCACCAACCGGGCGTCGAAGCAGGCAAAAAAGCCGCCGCTGCTGTGTTGGATTTGCAAAAACAGGTGCTGGAAGTTATCAAAGATGCTGGAACTCCTTTGTCTGTAGCAGAAATTGCCGAAAAAGCAGGAATGCCAGACCAAATCGAGGTTATTTACAAAATTCTGCGGCATTTGGCTGCTAACGAGCGAAATGTGGTCTTAGAAGGTAATTTTGGGCAACCTGCTACTTTGACTACCAGCTATCAATAAACTTAAACAGTAGAATTAAAAATTAAAAGTGAAATTAGTCATTTTTAATTTTTAATTTTTAATGTTCACTGTTTAACTTCTAATTCCCCCCCATGCCCTTGACGATTCTGGTTGCTGACGATGATTTTGCGACTCGCTTGTCGATTAACGATTACCTGGAAATTTTGGGTTATTCGGTGATCGCTGCTGAGAACGGCAAAGAAGCTTTAGGCTTGGTAGAGGAATTTCAGCCGCACTTGATTGTTACTGACATTACAATGCCGGAGATGGACGGGTACGAGTTCGTGCGGCGAGTGCGGACTCGTCCGGCTTTCCGCTTGCTGCCGGTGATTTTTTTGACGGAACGGACGAGCACTGAGGAACGGATTCGCGGCTATCAGATGGGCTGCGACAATTTTCTGGCGAAGCCTTTTGAACTCAGTGAGTTGGGGGTGGTAATTCGCTCTTTGCTCGATCGATACGCTCTCATCGCCCAGGCTTCGTCTCGCTCCCCGGAGCCAGCAATGATGCCAAAAGAGGCTCCTAGCAGAGTCAAGGACAAGGGAGAATTAGATGTTTTAACTCAAAACTCAGAAAATGGCGATCGCCAGTCTCCTGACCCAAATTCTCCGACTTTGACGCAGCGAGAGCGAGAAGTCTTAGATTTGCTGACAGAAGGTCTTTCTAATATTCAAATAGGCTCCAGGCTCCACCTCAGTCCTCGAACCATCGAAAAGCACGTCAGCAGCTTGTTCCGAAAAACCCTAAGCAATAACCGTGCAGAACTCGTTCGTTTTGCGATGGAACACCATTTAATTGGGAATTAGTAATTGGGAATTGGGAATAGGGAATTGGGCATAGGGAATTGGGAATTGGGAATTGGGCATTGGGCATTGGGCATTGGGCATTGGGCATTGGGCATTGGGCATTGGGCATAGGTTATTTTTACCAACAAATAACCAATAACCAATAACCAATCACCAATAACCAATAACCAATAACCAATAACCAATAACCAATAACCAATAACCAATAACATTAGTCAACTGTCAGCAACTTAAATGTTCTGGGCGCGACTGTACCACCGCAGCAACATCCCAGCTAGTCTCTGAGAATTGTG
>DPLL01000538.1 GCA_003542015.1 Microcoleaceae cyanobacterium UBA9251
TAGGATTGAATAATTTAGTGGCGCTAACTTCAAATCAGCCGGGATTTGTCCCTTTATTGATTAACGGGCGACCACTGAAATCAATTAATCAATTTTACAATAAGCGTAAGGCGCAGCTACAATCTCGATTGAAAGAGAGTCGCAAAACATCGCGTAGGATTCAGCGATTGACTCGTTGTAGAAACCAAAAAATCGAGAATTACTTACACCAGGCCAGTCGTTCTATCATCAATCTTTTAAGATCGGGAAAGATTGGGACTCTGGTAATAGGGAAAAATGTGCAAGGTCAAAACCAGATAAATTTGGGGAAACAAACTAATCAGAACTTCGTAACAGTTCCTCATGCTCGATTTATTGAGATGTTGGAGTATAAGGCTGCATTGGTTGGAATAAGAGTGATGGTGCAGGAAGAATCATATACTTCTCAATCCAGTTTCCTAAATTTAGATCCAATTCCTGTATACGGGAGTATTGGTGCCCTGGATGTCACATTTAGTGGCCAACGAATTAAGAGAGGATTGTACAAAACATCCTGCGGTCAATTAATTAATGCCGATGTTAACGGGTCTTACAATATATTGAGAAAAGCAATCCCAAATGTGTTTAACAATGGGATAGGGAGCTGTGTAGTTCAGCTTTAGAAGGGTCAATCCGCTCGAAGTAAAAAAGAAAGGGGAGGGACTTCATGCCTCCCACGGCACTGTAATAGATGACTATACTTTTACAAGCTATATATCCGCCCACTTGTAAAGACGCACTTTCGCGTCTCTACCAGCAAAGATTAAAGGACAAGCGCTGCTTTTACGGCAAAAATGCGATCGATCGCATCCTCCACAACCTTATCCGGCGTCGAAGCACCAGAAGTCACCCCCACCACAATTTTGCCCGACGGTAGCCAGTTTTGTGCGATGACTAAATCACCCCCCAAAGGCTTGTGTTCGATCCGATTTCCTGGTAAAATGCGTTCGGCACAGTCAATGTGATAAGACGGAATTGTTTTGTCGATCGCAATCTCTTGCAAATGCGTCGTATTAGAAGAATTAAAACCCCCAATTACCACCATCAAATCCAACTTGTCCTCCACCAAACTCAGCATCGCATCTTGCCGCTCTTGAGTCGCATCGCAAATAGTATTAAAACTCAAGAAATGTTCGTTCAACTTATCCGGGCCGAACTTCCGCATCATCGTCTTTTCAAACAACTTGCCCATCTGCTCAGTCTCAGTTTTGAGCATAGTAGTTTGGTTAGCAATGCCAACTCTTTCTAAATCCACATCTGGGTCAAAACCAGCCGAATAAGCATTGCTAAACTTCGCCAAAAACTCATGGCGATCGCCCCCATATATGATATAATTGCTGACATATTCAGCCTGCTGCAAATTCAGTACAATCAAATATTTATCAGCAAAAGAACTCGTCGCAACAGTTTCTTCATGCTTGTACTGACCGTGAATAATCGAAGTATAATCCTTCTTTTTGTGCTTCTCAACAGAATTCCAAACCTTAGAAACCCAAGGACAAGTGGTATCAACAATCTTGCAGCCTTTATCGTTGAGCAACTGCATTTCTTGCACGCTCGCCCCGAAAGCAGGTAAAATTACCACATCGCCACTATCGACAACCGAAAAATCTTTCTGCCCCGAATCAACCGCAATAAAACCAACTGACCTATCCCGCAAATGCTGGTTTACTGAGGGATTGTGAATAATCTCATTCGTAATCCAAATCCGTTCCGTTGGGAAATGCTGGCGAGTTTCGTAAGCAATAGCTACGGCGCGTTCCACACCCCAGCAAAAACCAAAAGACTCCGCCAGCCGAATCGTGACGCCGTTGCGTTCCAGTCTGTAATTATTGTCCCGAATTTGCTGAATCAGACTGCTTTGATAAGCCGTCTTCATCACCTCCGTAACCTCAGCTTCGTGCCCGAAACCCTTGCGGTGGTAATTTTCCGACTGTTGTAGCGATCGCTTAAAAGCTTTAGTATCCATGCGGTGCCTATGTCAAATTTAGGTGAATTACCTTTGATTTTAGAACGGCTGGGGTGCGATCGGGATGATTGTCTCAGTAGCGAAGACGGGATATGCTATTTGTGCGATCGACACATTGAGAGGAAAGAACGAATGAACCACGAAGACGCGAAGGACGCGAAGGAAGAAGAAAGAAGAATGAGACAATTGGGCGAACAGGTAGAACAGTTAGCCTATAGAGCGATTGGAGCGGCGATTGAGGTGCATCGGCTGACGGGGCCAGGATTTTTAGAGTCAGTGTACCAGGAATCCTTAGAAATTGAATTTCGGATACGGGGGATACCTTGTCAACCTAAAAAGCCAGTAGCAATAACCTACAAAGGTTATCCAGTAGGCAAAGGTCAATTAGACTTTCTGGTTGGGGATATCCTAATTGTCGAATTAAAAGCTGTCGAAAAGCTAACTCCCATCCATGAAGCCCAAGTTATCTCCTATCTTAAAATGACCAAAAACAGCCTAGGCCTTCTGATAAACTTCAACGTTCCGATCCTCAAAGAAGGCATCAAACGCATAATTCTCACCCAAAACAATGGTTGGAGCGAAGCGCAGGGCTGAAAAAACAAATCAAAAAAAGCGCCAAAAGAGGGAAGAACGAATGAACCGCGAAGACGCGAAGGACACGAAGGAAGAAGAAAGAAGAAAGAGACACTTGGGCGAACAGGTAGAACAGTTAGCCTATAGAGCGATTGGAGCGGCGATTGATATCAAACGCATCATTCTCTCCTTTCAACCCTTCTTCCTCCTCTTCCTTCTTCGCGCTCTTCGCGTCTTCGCGGTTCGTTAAAAAAAAACTGAAAAAAAGCCCAGAGACCCAGATATCTGAGTCTCTGGTCGATCGAACTTATCGACAAAATCAGCTTCCCACCTTCTTCGGCGCAAAAGGAGAACCAGACTCAAATGCACTAAAACCCCCAGCAAAATCCTCGCCGTAAGCCTCTTCACCGTGCTGCCCGATATCCAAACCTTGATCTTCAGCAGATGACGGCACTCGCAGTTCCATAAACTGACCCAAAATTTTGAGAATCACAAAAGTGCCGACAGCAGCAAACACGTAAGTAGCTAAAACACCGACAAACTGAATTCCGAGTAGCCCCGGATTGCCGAAAAGCAGCCCATCATTTCCGGCAGCGTTAACCGCTTTAGTCGCAAACACGCCAGTCAGCAGCGCGCCCACAGTCCCGCCGAGGCCGTGAATCGGGTAGGTATCCAAAGTATCATCAAATCCCAGTTTAACCCGCAAGCTAACGGCAAAGAAGCAACACACCGAAGTGATAGAACCGATCATGAGCGCCCCAATGGGAAGGACGAATCCAGCCGAAGGAGTGATGCCCACCAATCCCGCAAGGAAACCACTAGCAATGCCCACTGCTGTCGGTTTGCCTCTGAGTACCCATTCCAAAATTGTCCAAGTTAAGCCACCGGCTGCTGTAGAAATCATCGTGGTGACAAAAGCGACAGTTGCCAAGGAACCAGAACCCAGAGCACTGCCGCCGTTGAAGCCAAACCATCCGAACCACAGCATTCCAATGCCCAGCAACACGTAGGGCACGTTGTGGGGGGTGTGGGGTCTGTTCAAATGGTCTTTGCGAGGCCCAATTACCCAAGCTGCGACTACCGCAGAAACGCCGGAACTGATGTGTACTACGGTGCCACCGGCAAAGTCGAGAGATCCGATCTCCGCCAGCCAACCTCTACCCCAAACCCAGTGCGCTAAAGGAGAGTAGATGAAGGTAGACCACAGCAGTACGAACCAGAAGTATGTTTTAAATGTGACTCGTTCGACGATCGCCCCAGAAATCAATGCTGGTGTGATGATGGCGAACATCATCTGATAAACCATGAATACTTGGTGGGGAATTGTCGGTGCGTAGCCTACGGGATCGATTTGGTCGGCTGTGACACCGTTCAAAAACATCCAGTCTAAGCCGCCGATGAAGCTTTCGAGTCCTTTGCCAAATTCAGGGGCCTTGATGGACACGTCAAAGGCTAAGCTGTAACCCCACAGCGTCCAGGTGACTCCGATCAGTCCCATCATCACTAAGCTCATCATCATGGTGTTGAGGACGTTGCGCGATCGCACCAATCCTCCGTAAAAAAACGCTAGTCCAGGTGTCATCAATAGCACCATTGCTGAGGAAACTAGCATCCAAGCTGTATCGCCAGTGTCGATCGGGTTTGGTGCAGCAACAACAGCAGCAGCAGGGGCAGTGTCTTGAGCTAAGGCATTCCCCATCAGCGGCCAGCTCAACAGCCACAGAGTGACTAGGGCGATCGTTAAACTTTTTTTGAACACGTTAGTGTAACCTCTAATACTCAGTAATTGGCAGAGTCGATCGATCCGATTTTAGATGTCAGGATTTTCGATCCAATAGTTATTTGGTTTTAAGATCCTGTATGAGCGGAACGAATCTTAAATAGTTGACACTCCCCGTCCTTTCATGAGCGGGGATTCTTGGCTCAACGAAACCACTTAAACTAAAGTTCTTGCGTCCTCTAACCCAGAGGTGGGATTCTCCCCAAGCGTTAATTCGGGTATGCCCTACCCTATTCGCATTGCTGCCAGTCCTTTTTTTGGTGAGGAGCAAATTACTCCAAAATCCTGGTTTGTCTAGTTCCTAATCATCTTTTACCTACTGCTAGGAAGAAACTAGAACAATGCAGTAGAACCGCATAGATTCAATTTTAAAGGTTCAGCTTGTCTTTCGACAGCCAGGTTTTTTAAATGGTTAATTACCTTTTCCAGATCTGTTATTTTAGCAGTGGATTACAAAAAATCAACAGATCAAGCCGTCCTTCTAGGACGGGGTTTTAAACCCAAATCTTTGATAATTCCCGATCCTCAAGGAGAGCGACTGCTTATAAGCAGATTCATCTAAAGTCGTCAATCTCTAATCCCAAACATAGTGACCTTTGGATTGCACCATTTGTGACCGACGTTATTCTGTATCCAGATATACTAAATTTTCTCCTCTCATATTTTCTTAATCTATCCTGGGGTACTTGACATGACCAGTGACTGCGGAGTAATAACTGTTGACGAATTACGAATGACGAATTACGAATTACGAATTACGAATGACGAATGACGAATGACTAATAACCAATGACGAATGACGAATAACCAATGACGAATAACCAATTACGAATGACGAATGACGAATAACCAATGACGAATAACCAATTACGAATGACTAATTACCAATCACGAATTACGAATTACGAATGACTAATTACCAATCACGAATTACGAATTACGAATGACTAATTGCCAATCACGAATTACGAATTACGAATGACTAATTACCAATCACGAATGACTAATTACCAATGACTAATTACCAATCACGAATGACTAATTACCAATGACTAATTACCAATGACTAATAACCAATAACTAATGACTAATAACCAATAACTAATAACTAATAACCAATAACTAATAACTAATAACTAATAACTAATAACTAATAACTAATAACTAATAACTAATAACCAATGACCAATGACCAATGACTAATTTTTTAACTGGATCTGACCGAAAAGTTGTAGGGCCGATCGCCAAACCAAATAGCCTTGCTCGTTGAGGTGCAAGCCGTCAGTGCTCAGTTCGGTTTGCAAGTTGCCCTCAGCATCGCTAAACATCGGGTACAAATCCAAATACAAAGCATTTTCTGCATTAGCGATTTCTCCCAGACGCCGATTAATCTCGCGAATCCGACTGTTAGGAATAGCCAGCAGCCGATCGCGCCCTTCCCAAGTAGCTTGTTCGCCACTGTGTGGCAAAATCGACTGCACTACCACTTGGGCCTTGGGGTGCGCCCACCGCAAATCCCGAATAATCTGTCGCTGGTTGTCTAAAATCCCTTCGTCGCTTGCTCCCTTCAGCAAATCGTTAATCCCGATCATCACAAACACTGAATCCGGCTGAGTGCGATCGAATAACTGTAACCGCTTCAGCAAACCCACCGAAGTCTCTCCCGAAATCCCCTGATTCAGCCAAATTCGATCGACCGGCAACAGCTTCGCCGGAAACCACATACTCAGAGAATCCCCAGCCAAAACTGTCAGCCTTGAGGGTCGATGAGCCGCTGTGGCGACCGCTTCCCGGCCCAACTGAGTCACCCACTGCTGGTAAGTCCACTTGTGTCGCTGTCCTACAACGGGCTGATCTGAGACAGACTTTGCAGAGCTCGGCTGGCTAATTACTTCCTCAATCGTCCCAGGAGTAACAGCAGCACTGGCTGGGGAGCTTTCTGATAAGTTTTGTCCCCGCAGCATTAGTTGAGTGACTGTTACTATCAGCACTCCGTTTGTCACCAGAGATAGCCAAGCCCAAAACGGCACAATTTTCGATCTTTCCCTCGCGAATATGGGTCTATAAGCCCTACGTCCGCTAAATCCTCCAAACTTGTCCATAAACTCAGGCGACTTGCAGACACCACAACGAATAATTGGCACGCATTATTGCATCAAATTTTACCGCTCAATTTTCGCCTCAATTCTTGTCAGAATCAAGCACTGTGATGTGTTTGGCAAGGGCGGCGATGCAGAACTTTGCTTTTTCGGAATACTCTACCACAAAAAATCTGTGATGCCCAAGTTTCTTGCTCAAACATCGGATGTGTAGGTATCACACTCCGGGGCGGGATCGCAATCCCACCCCAGGAAAAAATTTAACTCTAAAGTTTAGTCCTTCCCCCAGCACCATAACTGCCGTAGCCACCAGGCTCAGCTCTATTGCCCGGGTTAGTTTCTTTGACAAAACCGCTGTAGGCTTCCATCCCGTGTTCTCCGATATCCAAACCTTCTGCCTCCTCTACTGGACTAACTCGGATACCAAGCAAAACCTTGAGTGCATACCAAAAAATCGTACTCAGCAGCACGGTCATCCCGCCTACAGAAATAATCCCGATCAACTGCGGTATTAGTTGATCGAAACCTCCCCCGACAAGCAATCCCGCTTTCGGGCCTGCGGTATAAATTCCAGTCGTCGGGCCATCAGCAAACAAGCCCACTGCCAGAGTTCCCCACACGCCACAAACTAGGTGAACCGAGGTAGCCCCTACAGGGTCGTCAATTTTCAAGTTGTCAAAGAAAGTTACGGCAAAAACTACCAGGATGCCGGCGACAATGCCGATAATCGCAGCATTGGGTACGTTGATCCAAGCGCAACCAGCAGTAATTCCGACTAAGCCAGCCAGGATGCCGTTGATCACCATCGAAAGGTCTGGTTTACCCAGGTACAACCAAGCCGTAAGAGTTGCAGCAACTCCCCCAAACGCAGCGGCGGTGTTGGTGGCGATCGCAATGTGGGCGATCGCATTGGGATCGACTGCCATTGTCGAACCCGGATTGAACCCGAACCAACCCAACCAGAGAATCAAACAGCCCAGGGTAGCAATACTCATATTGTGTCCAGGCATCGCCACAGTATCGCCGTTGCGGTACTTGCCAATCCGCGGCCCCAAAAATGCCGCTCCCATCAAAGCTGCCCAACCGCCTACAGAGTGAATCGCTGTCGAACCTGAAAAATCGTAGAAACCGGCTTTTGCTAGCCAGCCGCCGCCCCAAATCCAGTGTCCGGTAATTGGGTAAGCAATGCCTACTAGCAACAAGCTGAAAACTAAGAAATCAAGGAATTTAATTCGCTCTGCAACGGCTCCAGAAACGATCGTGGCAGTAGTTCCGGCAAAAACTAATTGGAAGAAGAATTTAGCATTAAGAGGTACTCCCGTCCAATTTAGGGCGCTGAAAATGCCTTTGTAAGCTTCTCCTGTGGCGGGGCTGTTGTCAGCTATATCCCACAGAAAAAATCCGCCGCTTGTGCCGATCAAACCGTTGCCGTCGCTGAACATTAAGGCAAAGCCGATCGCCCAATATGCGATCGTAGACAGCGCAAACACAATCAAATTTTTGGCCAGCACGTTGACTGCATTTTTCTGGCGACAAAATCCGGTTTCTAACATCGCAAAACCGGCGTTCATAAAGAACACTAGCATCCCAGCCACCATCACCCACATGGTGTCCATACCCACCTTGAGGCTTGCCAATTGTTCCTCGGTGCTCGGCTTGGGCGGGGTTTGAGCTACCGCCGCATATCCCCATACTAAAAAGATGATTGCAACTAAAGGTATGCAAGCTTGCCAAATGGGACTCAGCCGCCCGATCGCTATTTGTAATTTCTTGAACCTGTTGACTTTAGTCAAAAAGTTTGCTGCTGGCTTATTTAAAGACGATCGCCTGACTGTTTTCGAGTTTTTCTTTCCGAAGTTCATCTGTCTTCCCCCTTTGATACTCCCACTGTACCTGTACCCAGGTCAGTGGCGAGAGGAAAAGGGGGGCAAGGTTTATGCTGCATACGAATAACCATCCTTTCTGTGAACAACTGAACAATATTTGTGACTAATTCCCGATACCAATTCGGATGCGGAAATATTGAATGAACCACTCGTTCTAACGGCAACACGTCCAACGTATTTACCAATTTTCTTGCCGGAGGTTACAATCGCTTTAACGATATCCCCCGTTTGAAAACCTTTGACAAATTTAAACCTGGGAACATAGCGAGATGGAAATCCAAACTTGTCGGTACGACACATTTGACGTGTCCCATGTCCAGTCGCTTTAATTAACAATGGCTTGTTTGTCAAGATTTCCAACGAATCAACGTTCCCAACACAAGCTGCATCTAACCAGTGACTTTTACCTAAATTCAATCGAGTGCGGTTGAACTTTGTTAGACCACCACTACCAGTAGAAACAGGTAAACCAGTTTCTTTTAGTCGGTTAAACAATGCCCAACGAGTTGAATTAACTGCTGTTGCATCTTTTAACGGACGATGAGCTTGAGATAGAATCTGCTTCAAAATCTCTGGCTTTTTAGAGAGGAATTGCTCAATACCTTGAGTACCTTTCTTTTTATTGCAAGCATCGCAAGCAAGGCAAAAATTAGAAATGCGATTAGATCCGCCTTTGGCTTTAGGATGAATATGTTCGACTTGTAATGGTGTATTTGTAACACCACAGTAAGCACACTTTCTATCCCACTTGTTTAGCAAGTATTCCCGAACTTCATAGCCACACAAAACACCTTGCTGGTACTCGATTCCAGAAATTTCTGGATTTTCTAATTGTTGTAAGTCAAACCGTACAAGTTCTTGAATAATAGAAGCAATGGGGGAAAGTTTCATCAATCTAGTCACCCAGGTTAGGGTTGTTTCGACGCGATGTTGCAAGCTGGGAGCCAACCACCCTTTAGGGCGAGTCCTATTTAGGAACCTCGCTTGACGATAACGAGTGTGACGATTTCTCCTACCTCTACGCAATGAACGGCGAGATTCCAAACTGGCTTTGATTGTTTGACCTCGGTGAGTTAGTTCTGCACCAAAAATTACGTTCTCTCCTTGTACTAATGCGATTCCACTGGTTCGAGAACCCGGATCTATTTTAAGAGTGATTGGTTTTTGGGTTGCTGTCACCTCTACTTTGAGAATTAGTGTGAATGGATACCTTTTGAAAACAGCAGCTTTGCCATTGTTTAGCAATTTACGAGCCATTCCTGGTCGGATTGGATTGAGCGGTCGTTTTCTGGTATCAAGTACAAAAACAAAATTAGACATTTCAGTCCTCCCTTGCGGGGTAATGCTTGCTTCGTCAATGTTTAAGGTCGGTAACTATATTAAAAGCACTGGCTTAACCCTTACACCTGTTTAACTTTTAATTTCTAGAGCAGAAAACTAGCACGCATTTTCTGGTAGGTACTTTAACGCTTACCTTAAACGTAGTGGGCGAACCATTTAGACTGGTCAACTTGGCGAATTTCTTGCCCCCACTAGATCGGTACTCCGNNCCACTCAGACTGGTCAACTTGGCTTTTTCAAGCCCCCACTAGATCGGTACTCCGATTAGTGGTGGGTGGTTGACTTTAGTTACTGTTACCCTCTTCACAACAAATCAGCTCAACCATAATCCGAAAATTTTTCAATTGTACTACAAAAGTTTCTCGGTTATTTGTTCTGATCGAGATAGTTATGATATCCTAGTTCTTCTAGGCTAGTTTGTTTGGCCATTACAGATTCGGACAAGCTTTGACGGTATTGCAGGACTCGCTCTAGCAATTCTGGCTGGTAAACTGCTAAGATCTGAACTGCCAGCAAGCCAGCGTTTTTGGAATTGCCGATCGCTACTGTTGCTACCGGTATCCCCGCAGGCATTTGGACGATCGAGTACAAAGAATCTATTCCTTGCAGGTGACGGCTCGGTACAGGTACACCAATCACCGGCAAGGGTGTTAAAGATGCTACCATACCAGGTAGGTGCGCGGCTCCCCCTGCACCTGCAATAATCACTTTTAAGCCGCGTTGGTGCGCGGTTTGGGCATATTCTACCATGCGCTGAGGAGTGCGGTGGGCTGAGACGATCGCAACGGAGCAAGAAATGTTGAATTCTTCGCAAACTTCGATCGCATCTTTCATGGTGGGTAAATCGGAATCGCTACCCATGATGATTCCAACTGTCGGTTGATTCATGTAATTGTGAGATTTGAGGTTTCCGATCAATGCTAATCTAAAATCTCACATCTCAAATCTCAAATCGGATGCTCGCATCTTTCATGGTGGGAAAATCGGAATCGCTACCCATGATAATTCCAACAGTCGGTTGATTCATGTAATTGTGAGATTTGAGGTTTCCGATCAATGCTAATTTTAAATCATGGCGTTAACTCAAATTTAGCTATTTTGTAGCAAAACTGACGCTCGAAAGCAATTTGGCCACAACCAGCCATCAGAGCCCAGGTGCAGAAACCAAAAAGCTTCGCATCCCGATCGCAAGCCCCCGGATTGATCCATAACAGCAAATCTAAAATCTAAAATCTAAAATCTAAAATCGGATGACTGAAGCCACAAACCCAACTTTCTCCCCTACAGATATTCTCAATGCAAAGATCCCCGGTTGCAAGGATTTGCAGATGCTGGCTGTTGACGAAACAGGCATAATTCAAGAAGTTTGCTCAATGGACAAAATATTTAAACGGGTTTCTCCTCCAGATTTGCAAGTGCTCGATGTAGCAGGCGATTGGCTTTCTCTCGGCGGAGTTGACTTGCAGATTAACGGGGCGCTAGGTTTGGCTTTTCCCGATTTAGAAAGCAAGCATAGGGAATTTTTGCCCAAAATTTGTCAATTTTTATGGAATCAGGGAGTTGATGCTTTTTTGCCGACTTTGGTGACAACTTCACTAGATAAGTTTAGACGATCGCTCTCAACTATTGCTAAATTTATCCACACTACAAAAACTGCTACTTCTTCAACCAATCAACTCAAAACAGCGGAAATTCTCGGCGTTCACCTCGAAGGCCCTTTTCTGAACCCCCACAAGCGAGGAGCTCACCCATCACAATTTTTATTACCACTAACTATAGAAAATGTCAAGCAAGTTTTAGGAGATTGTGCCGATATTGTCAAAATAATTACTTTAGCGCCGGAGTTGGATAGCACTGGCGAAGTGATTTCTTATTTGCAAAGTTTGGGTATTACAGTTAGTCTCGGACACTCCCAAGCGACAGCAGAACAAGCGGAACACGCCTTTGCACGGGGAGCTTCAATGGTAACTCATGCTTTTAATGCTATGCCGAGTTTACACCACCGAGAACCGGGTTTGTTGGGAGCGGCCATTGTTTCTCCTGGTGTTAAGTGCGGTTTAATTGCTGACGGAAAGCACGTTTCTCCGACAATGATGGATTTTTTGCTGCGGGCTGGTAGATACGAAACAGGTGTTTTTTTAGTTAGTGATGCTTTAGCTCCTTTGGGTTTGCCTGATGGTGTTTATCCTTGGGATTCTCGCCAAATTGAGGTCAGAAAAGGTACGGCTTGGCTGAGATTAGACTACCACACTGCGCTGGAATCTGCTACTTTGGCAGGTACGACTCTGCCACTGTTGGCGGGAGTCCAGAATTTGGTGAGGTGGGGGATTTGTGATGTGGAAAGTGCGATCGCCCTGGCTACTGATTCTCCTAGAAAGGCGATCGGACTTTCGGGAATTGTCGGCAAATCTGCCACTCAATTATTGCGCTGGCATTTGGATAAACCGACAAAAGAATTAACTTGGCATCGCTTGTTTTAAGTTATTGGTTATTGGTTATTGGTTATTGGTTATTGGTTATTGGTTATTGGTTATTGGTTATTTGTTATTGGTTATTTGTTAATTGGTAATTCTCCCCCTCTCTCCCTTCTCCCCCTCTCCCACTCTCCCAATCTCCCCCTCTCCCACTCTCCCCCTCTCCCCCTGCTATACTAAGCGCTGCTAACAGCAATTCGCTGTTCTCGGCAAGTTCGATCGTAAATATTATTTAATTCCACAGCCAAGCAAATCTCGCCCCGCAGCCACAGCGGTAAAGTAGGAAGCGCGCAGCCCACAGCCAGTTTTTCCTGCCAAATATCTAGGCATTGGTTGCCGTCTCGCTCGATCGGGCGATAAGCTGTAGCATAGAGGTCAGCGTCGAAGGGCGAAGCAATTCCTCCCACTAGACGGGCTAACAATTCATTGTGAAGATTTGCCTTCCTTCCCGTCACAACATCAATTATTACCAACCCAATTCCCTGCCACAAATAC
The DNA here is from genome assembly GCA_003542015.1 of Microcoleaceae cyanobacterium UBA9251. Lineage (GTDB taxonomy): Bacteria > Cyanobacteriota > Cyanobacteriia > Cyanobacteriales > Microcoleaceae > Microcoleus. The sequence goes on from DPLL01000538.1 coordinate 12,636, forward strand.
GTCTCGCACTTAGACACAAAAGCACCGCGATGAGTAGAACGATCTTTGTTTGCAGGACTTACTAATTCAATTGCACCGGCTAAAACCGGGCCACCTTCAGTGTTAAAAATACTGACTTGCACGCTTTCCGTCGCAGGTAAAAAAGGCACTGTTTGGGCTGGCGGCGGCAGCCAATTGTTGGGATAATCTATTGGCAAATGAATTACTGTCTCAGAACAATCAAACTCCGGTAGCGATTCCTCAAAAGCTGCTACATCAATTTCAATCCCAAACTGCACGTTGGGTTCGGCAAAGTAACCTTCGGGTAATTTGGCATTCAAATCAGATGCAATATAAGTCGCCCAGGCATTGTGAAAGGCGTGCCAGTGACGGCGCACCGACAGCGGCGGGCGAAAATGATCTTGTAGCACCATATTTTTTCAAGTTAGGGCTAATTAAAATTATAATATTTAACCGTTGGCAATAACTTAGCAGCAGG
>DPLL01000544.1 GCA_003542015.1 Microcoleaceae cyanobacterium UBA9251
TCTGCGTTGCGGATTACCTGCTTCATTTTGCCGATCCATTCTGCGGGCAGTTTGGACGGAGAAGTAAGTGTAACAGTTGAGGTAGAGTCAGATAGCTGCGGACGATCGCAACTTGAGCAAGAGTAGGTGTAATTCACCCCCAAATGTCTGTTGAGCGTATCAAATATATCTGTTTTGCGGAAAGGTTTGCAGATCAAATCGTCACAACCCACAAATAAAACAAAAGCTGGTTTTTCGGCAATTGTACTAGCTGTCAAGGCAATAATCTTCGGAATTGGGCATTCTATAAGGGAAACGTTCATTTCCGTGTCCCCTGCTTGCTCTCTCTCCCTCTGCTTTACTCTAGCTCTAATTTCTCTAGTAGCTTCATAGCCATCCATGACGGGCATTCGCAGATCCATCAAGATTAAGTGCGGCTGCCAATTTTCCCATATTTCTACTGCTTCGCGGCCATTGCTGGCTTCTTCGACTGCGAAACCAATGGGAGACAGCATTTTTACTAACAGTTGACGGTTGTCTTCGCGATCGTCCACAATTAAAATCCGATAGCGGGGTTGATGGGGTTGCAAACCAGTAACTTCGCGATCGATTTGCGGGGCAAGTATGGCGATCGGATCGACTACACTGAGTGGAATATCGAATTTAAAAGTAGTGCCACGTTCGAGTTGGCTTTCCACCGTGATATTGCCACCCATTAGGAGTACAAATTGGCGGCTAATAGTTAATCCCAAACCCGTGCCTTTCTGCATTTTTTTACCGGATGATGTTTGCACGAAGGCTTGAAAAACATTGCTTAATTCTTCTGGGGAAATGCCAACTCCGGTATCTTGAATTTCAAATATAAGAGAGAAATCAGAACTTGTTTGATTTTCCGATAAACTGACAATTGCATCTGATTCCTGATTCCTGATTCCTGATTCCTGATTCCTTCTATCCGTTACATCCGTTAAATCCGTTACAGAATCCGTTGCCGAACTTCCTGATTCCTTCTTCTTAACTCTGACTGACACCGTACCTATCTGCGTAAATTTAATTGCATTAGAAAGGAGATTGATCAGCACTTGCCGCAGTTTGACTGCATCGGTTTGCACGTACTGGGGAACGTCAGCAGCGCAACGGAAAAGTAACTCTACTTGTTGATTTTGCGATCGCAGTTGAAACATATCTTGCAACTCGTCTAGCAAGCGGTAGAGGTCAAAGTTTGTAGAATCGATCGTCATCCGCCCAGCTTCTATTTTTGATAAGTCTAAAGCTTGATTGATCAGAGTAAGCAAGTGTTCACCATTGCGGTGAATAATCCTGAGACTTTCTCGGTTTTCGCGGGTCAGATTGGGGCTGGGTTCCATGATTTGAGCAAAGCCGAGTATGGCGTTGAGGGGAGTACGCAACTCGTGGCTCATGTTGGCCAGGAATGTACTTTTAGCTTTGTTTGCTGCTTCGGCAATTAATGCGGCTTGTTGCAGTTGTTCTGTACGTTCAACAATTTGCGATTCTAAGGTGTGCTGGTAATCTGCTACTATTTTTTCGGCTTGTTTTCGTCCACTAATATCTTGAAAAGCCGCGATCGCATAAGCAATATTTCCGCTGCTATCAAAAATTGGCGTGGTAGTTATCTCCAGGGCAATTATCTTGCCATTCTGGCGAATTTCTACGTCATCAACCATGACAAATTCCCCCCTCAGTGCCCGCAAAATCGGCAGATTATCGGGCGGGTATAGCTCATCGGTATTGGCCAGATAAAGTTGATAAGTTGCAGCTAATTGTTCCGCAGTGCTTTCCGGGATAGTATCAGCACCCAGCAACTGCCGCGCCCTGTCATTAAAATAGGCGATCGTACCATCAGGATTGTAAACAGATACCCCCACCGGCAAAGCTTCTAAGAATTGATTTAGCCTACTTTCACTCGCAGACAGCGCCTGATTTACTCGCCTCAACTCCTCGTTGGCTTCTTGTCGCTTCAGGATTTCATCTGTTAACTTTTGATCTTGCAAGTAACTATGAACTGCTTCTACCACTGTTAATTTTAAATCTTCATTTTGCCAAGGTTTAGGAATATAACGATATAACTTAGCATACTTAATCGCATTGCTCAGGGCTTCTAAATCTGCTTGACCCGTCAGCATAATAGTTAACGTATCGGGAGATCTTTCATGAATTTGTCTCAGCAGTTCATCTCCTTTAATATCTGGCATAATATAATCGGAAAGCACTAAAGCAATTTCATATTCATCAGCCTGTAAATCAGCCAGTAAATCTAAAGCATCTTGTCCCCCTTCTGCCGTTTCAATAATACACCGATCGCCGATCGCCTTTTTCAGTTCAATCTTTAAACTGTTCAAAACATCAGGTTCATCATCAATGCAAACAATCACAGGTTTTTTCATAACTTTGCTAGCCCCGATTTTATCGTCTCTATTAACTCTTCGCGATTCCACGGTTTGTACAGACAGCAGTATAAATCTGCTTGAGTTACAGCTCGTTCAACTGCTGCTACATCTGCTTGACCCGTCAACATCACTTTCACCATCTTAGGATATTTTTGGTGAATTTTGATTAAAAGTTCATCACCTTTAATTCCCGGCATCAGCCAATCAGAAACAACCACAACCACTCGATCGTCATCTGGGAAATCTGCAATCAACTCTAAAGCTTCATCACCACTTTCAGCTAATTCATAAAAATAATTATCTTTAAACTCATTTTTAAGTTGGATTTTGAGAGTATGCAAGATATCTGGTTCATCGTCAACGCAAAGAATTATAGGTTTCTTCATTTTCTCTTTCCTACTTGAGTTTAACCGATTGGCAGCGAGACTGTAAATGTTGTCTCCCCCGGCACCGACTCTACCGCAACATCTCCTTCATGTTTATCTACAATTTTTCGGACAATATCTAATCCCAAACCGCTGCCTTCCCCAGTAGATTTAGTTGTAAAAAATGGCTGAAAAATCTTCGGAATAATCTCAGGGGGAATACCTTTGCCATTGTCGGTAAATCTGAGGAATATCCTCCCCTCTTTTTGCAGAGTTTCAATAGTTAAAGTTCCGTGATAATCCATAGCTTGCAAAGCATTATGAATTAAATTTGTCCACACTTGATTTAGGTCATCTGGATAGCAGATAATTTTGGGTAAATCCCCATATTTTCTAATTACCTCCATACCGTGCTTTAGTTGATTTTGATAAAGCGTTAAAACCGTTTCAATACCTTCGTGCAAGTTAGCTTCTATTTTTTCTTGCTTGTTATCGAAATGAGCGTAGCTTTTCAAGGCAAACACTACTTTACCCGACTTCGCTGTTGCTCTTTGAATCAAGCTAATACTTTTTTTAAAGCTAGCAAACTGGTAAGCAGTATTTAAAACTTTTTCCCAGTCAGATAATTTAAAAAGTGGCAACAAGTCTTCTATGTTATCGTAAATTCCCATATCAACTAAAGTGTCAGCTATATCCTCACACTCAGCTATTTTTTCTGCTTTTAAATAGCTGATTAAATGCTGTTTAAATTGACGCTTTTCTTTGCTTGTTAGGAGATTTACTTGATGATTTGATCTGTTCATTAACAGCGAAAAATAAGCTTTGCTTTCTGAAGAAATTTCTTGGAAGAATTCCGGTAAAAATTCCAAATTAGCGTCCCAAAAATTAGCAATGTTCTCAATAGACGAACCAATAATGCCCAGGGGCGTATTGATTTCGTGGGCAATGCCAGCAATCAGTTGTCCGAGGGCNNGCAGTTGCTAAATCTTGATTTTTTTCTTGCAAACTGTGTTGCAGCGAACAAATTTTTAAGTGCGTTTCGATGCGAGCTAAAACTTCTTCAACCTGAAAGGGTTTGGTGATAAAATCAACTCCCCCAACTGCAAAAGCTTTAACTTTATCCAGCACGTCATTGATCGCACTAATAAAAATAACAGGAATGTCTTTGGTAATTTCAGAAGCTTTGAGTTGCTGGCAAACTTGATAGCCGTCCATTTCCGGCATCATAATATCCAGCAGCACTAAATCTGGGGGTATTTTTTGGGCGGCAGAGAGTGCTAGCTTGCCATTGGGTACGGGGCGAACTTGATAGCCTTTTTCGCTGAGAATTCCTGCGAGCAGGCGGAGGTTTTCTGGCGTGTCGTCAACTACTAAAATGTTGCCTTGATGGGTTTTTGGTAAAGTAGAAATCATTTAGGCTTTACTGCTCCTCGCTTTTAGCAATTACACTCAAAATGCGATCGTATTCAAAATTATCAATGCAATCTAGGAGTGTGTCAGCAAGCTCAGGGTTGACAGTGCCGATTTGTGCGATCGAACTGGCGATCGCCTCCATATCCACACTCAAAATAGTTTGCTTGAATGCAGCCACCCAGTCGGGAGCAAGAGAGGCGATCGCCCCTGGTGTCAGGAAGTCATGATTTGACTCCCCCGTAGCTGCCACACTAGCTGCTGTTGGATCTTCATAAATATAGCGTACTCCTAAATGTTTGCCCATTGTTGCAAAAATATCTTCCTCTCGGAACGGTTTCCGCATAAAATCATCGCAACCAGTCGAAAGAATCACTGCTCGTTCTTCTTCCAAAACACTAGCAGTCAAAGCTATAATCGCAGTTGCTTGCCCTTGAGTAGTAGTTTTAATCTGTTTTGTTGCCTCATACCCATCCATTACAGGCATTCTCATATCCATCCAAATCAAGTGTGGCTCCCACTCCGCACAAATATCCACCGCTTCCTGGCCATTATTCGCTTCTCTCAATTCAAACCCCAGGGGGCTCAGAAGTTTTACCAACAGTAGGCGATTCAGGGGTTTATCGTCCACAATCAGCAAGCGGTAGCAGGGCTGATTCGGTTCGAGAGCAATAACTCGAAGTTGGGGTTTTTTGCTCTGAATATCGGCAGCTTCAACCAGATGAACTTGAATGTCAAACTGAAATATTGCACCCTTTCCGACTTCACTACTAACGGTAATTTCTCCTCCCATCAATTGCACAAACTGGCGGCTGATCGCTAAACCTAAACCAGTTCCTTCCTGAGAATCTTTCCCGGTTTTTGTCTGTACAAATGCTTCAAACAACTGATGAATTTCGTCAGGAGCAATACCTGCACCAGTATCTTGCACTTCAAAATGTACTGAGTAGCGATCGGGTACTTGGGAATGGCTATTGTTGTGTTTCTTCCCTAAGCCCCCTCTAACTTGCACTGAAACTTTCCCTGATGAAGTAAATTTAATTGCATTGTTAAGCAAGTTAATTAAGACTTGGCGCAACTTGACTTCATCGGTGCAAATATAGTGAGGCACTTCCCCATCCCGTTCGAATAGTAACTGCAAGCCTTTTTCCTCAGCTTTCAGAGCAAACATATCTTCCAAATCGTCCAGCAGTCGATACAAATCAAAGTTCTTATCATTAATTGTAGTGCGTCCAGCTTCAATTTTTGACAAGTCTAAAACTTGGTTAATTAAAGTCAGTAAATGTTCCCCACTCCGCAGGATGATTGCCACATTTTCTTGATTTTCTGAAGAGAGAGTTTTACTGCGAATCAAGACTTGAGCAAAGCCGATAACAGCATTCAGCGGAGAGCGCAATTCGTGGCTCATATTTGCGAGGAAGATACTTTTAGCTTTGTTAGCTGCTTCCGCTGCTTCTTTTGCCCGCTGCATTTCGATTTCGGCTTGTTTGCTAGCAGTAATATCTTTAATAAAACCTTCATAGTAGAGTAGATTGTTTTCGCGATCGCCCACAGCGCGGGCATTTTCAGAAATCCAAACAATACTGCCATCTTTTCTGTAAATTTGCGATTCAAAATTTGACAGTATCCCGTACTTATTCATCAATTCTAAAAATTCATCGTGGCGCTTGGGATTCACGTAAAGCTGATTCTGGAAATTCGGCTGCGCTGCTATTAATTCTGCTGTCGATTCGTACCCGTAGATAGTAGCTAAAGCAGGGTTAGCGCTGATGTATTTTCCGTCAACAGCAGTCTGAAAAATGCCATTTAAAGCATTTTCATAAATGTTGCGGTACTTTTCTTCGGCTTCCCGCAGGGCGGTTTCTGCTTTTTGGCGATCGGTAATATCACTAGAAATCGACAAAAAACAAGCTTCTCCGTCAATATCAATAGTTTCGATGGACAGCAGCGCTGCTCTTTCTGTACCGCTTTTATTGCGAAACCTCAGCTCGTAATTGTGAAGAGCTGTTTTATTTTTTAACATTTGAATCATGCGATCGCGCTCTGCCAAAGTCGCCCAAAAATTGAGTTCTACCGCTGTTTTGCCAATAATTTCTGCGTGACTGTAGCCGATCATCTGGCAAAAACTTTCATTGACCTCTATATGGCAACCATCGCTAATTCTCGTCAGGGTAATCGCATTAGGACTTAAACGAAAAGCTTTAGAAAACTTTTCTTCTGCTTTGGCAATTTCTGCGGTACGTTTGGCAACTTGTGCTTCTAAATTTTGCTTGTATTCTCTTGACAGTTGCTCCGCTAATTTGCGTTCTGTAATATTTTGAAAAGCACACATCCCGTAAATAATATTCCCTTGCTCGTCATAAATAGGAGTTCCCGAAACTTCCAGGGGAACAGCTTCGTTGAGCAGGAACACTTCCAGGTCGTCAACAGTTACACTTTTGCCCTGCAAAGCATTCAAAATTGGGTCGCGCTCTGCTGGATAAATTTGCTCAGTTCCAGCTAAATAAATGCGGTAGGAATTGCGTAAATTTTCAGCATCTGATTCCAAAATGCCTTGACCTAAAAGTTGCTCTCCAGCAGGATTAATGTAATAAGGTTTGCCTTGTGTATCGACAATAAAAATACCTAGGGGAATAGCATTGAGAAACTGTTTAAGTCTGCTCTCACTTGACCTGAGCGATGTAAATGAATGCTGCAATTGCTCGGCCATGCTGTTAAAAGAATCGGCAAGTTCTCCGAGTTCGTCTTCCCGATCGATCGTTACTTTTGTATCCCATTCATTCNNGCGTTAATTTGCTCCATAAAGTCCGACTCTGGAACAACTACCACAATCAGCCAATCCAATCCTCGCTCGTCTTTAAAAGGAGTTACCTGAAGAAAGTTGCGCTTTCCCTCAACTTCAAAAGTAAGCTGTTGAGAATTATTAATTTTGTCTAAGTTGCCGTATAATTTATCTAAATACAGTGCCGTTTGGCTCAGGACTGCGTTGTTGCTTTCTGAAGCTTTAATGCGCTTTACTTGTTTACCTTCAACTGCAAATTCGGGATTTTCAGTGGAAGTTGCGATCAACATTCCAGAGCGTTCCATCACAAAAGTTTGTCCCGATTTACCAATTTTGATGGTGCCGAGAAATTCCTTGATTCGGGAAAACAACAAATCGCAGCCAGCTACTCCTAACAAATTGCCACTGTCATCGTAGATAGGCATAGCGGCAGTAATTGCCAAGTCTCTAGTTAAAAAATCAGTATAAATTTGACTCCAAATAGGTTTTTTTGCTGTCGCTGCTGCGATGTACCAAGGCCGAATTCGCGGGTCGTAAATATCGGGTGATATTTGCACTAATTTGACGCGGTTTCCTTGAGAGTCGGCAGTATATCGAGCTAATTTATTGTTAGTCGAACTGTCAGCAGCAGATATCAGAGTTCGATCTTTAGCTTGGAATGCTCCAGAGTGTTCTCCATTTTCCTTGCCTACATAAATGATGCTAATGGAATCAAAATATTGAATTTGTTCTATAAAGTGAAATTCTAGTTTTTGTGTTTCTTCTAGGTTCAACTGCCCCAATTTAAAGCCTTGAACATTGAGGTGATTGACAATGTGAGGAATTGACATATAAGTTTGAATTTTGTCTTTAATCCGCTCAGTAATTTCTCCTCGCAACTGAGCGGCAACATCATTGACATCCCGCTGACCATTTTGAAATGATAGCCAACCTACAACTCCGACAGTGCCAACAATTTGTACTAAAAAAGGAACTATAAGGACTGTTTGTAAGGGAGCTTTGCCGATTATTTTAGTAGCCCAGCGATTGAGTTGTTTAGGAAACATATTCATCCTAAAATTAATGGGGAATGGGGCATTGGGAATGGGGCATTGGGAATGGGTAATTCGGAATTCGGAATTGGGAATTGGTGGGGGCGGGTTTATTTAACCTGTCTGCACTCTTTAAAGCTGTTGGTGAACCCGCCCCTACAGGTTTTTGAGAATTGTCTAAGATCTGAGTTTGAACAAATAGCAGCTAAAGATCACACCCTCCCCAAAAAACCTGCATTTACCTGCGATTCAACTCCACCCTTTCGCCGTAACGCAACAGCATCTCCAAACTTTCCAAGCGATTTTGCCAAGTTTGCACCTGATAGCTATTTTCGCCAGAATGCAGCCGCATCGAAGATGGAAATTGAGATTGAAAACTCGCCAGCAAATTTTTAGCTGTTTCTAAATTTTCAGTAGTTGGAGTAGCAGCCAATTTGCTCAAAGCTTGCGCCAATTCATCCGATCGACTTTGCAAAACTTTCAGCTCAGATTCCGACACCCGCAACTGATTGCTAGCCAACAAAAAACTCCATTCCTGCTTGAGAGCAGTATACCTCGAAACCGCCGCCGCAAAAGGCTGTCGGTAAGGAATCGGCTCCGAAGCAGAAGTCGAGCGCACTCTTCCCCCTTGAGTGCGGTTAAAAAACCCCTGCATCCCGCTGCTAATACTTTCCACCGCAAAAATAGCATAACCCCCAGTCGGCAAATCCCGCAAAGCCTGAATTTGGTCGATCGCCACAACTTCCGGGAGAGTCAACAACTTAACCGACGGAGAAATCAAAGCCGAACCGAGCATTTGTTCCTTAGCCAGCGGCTGTGTAATTCGCTGAAGTCGGTTAGTATCCAAAGCATAAGTCATCGGCACAATCAAATCCACAATTCCCTGACGAGCCCAAACTTCCCAATTCTGCTGAATTTTGTAAATCCGCTGACTTGGAGGGTGCGGAAACACCGCCACCGACAAAATTGTACGCGGATAATTCCGTCGCAACAACTGAGAAACTTCGCTAACAAAAGTATTAATTTGATTAGTTTTAAACTCCACCCACTGCCGCCACAAATTGCCATCACTGGGCGAAATATTCACCGGATCAGTACCCGTTAATTGCTGGAATTGCTGTCTCGCCGCCGCACCGTAACCGTAAGTAAAACCTGCATTGTCATCTTGAAAAGGATAGCGAATGTAGTCAAGTTGCAGTCCATCAACTTGGTAGCGGCTGGCAATTTCGTTAACAATTTCCAGCAAATAACTGCGCGCTTCTTTATTAGCTGGATCGAGATAAAATTTACCATCATTGACGTGCTGCCTGCGTCCTTTGTTGTCAATATTTGCCCAATCTGGATGGGCAGAAAGCACCGGGCCGGGATAGGAATTCGACTTGCCAATTAGAGTATTGTGGCGCTTATTTCCGGTGGCAAAAACCCAAATCCAAGCGTGCAATTCCATGCCTCGCTCGTGGGCTAATTTAACCGCAGATTCCAGGGGGTCCCAGCCAACTGTGAGGGGGTTTTGTTGGGGTGCAACTTGACTGGGATAAATCGGATATCCGGCATTTAAAGTTTCAAAGAAAACTGTATTGATCCCGGCGGCGGCGAGGCGATCGAAAACTGCTGCTAAACCTTGTTCCGAGCGCGCTGCGACGATCGTACCGCGATCGAGCCAAACCGCCCGAATTTCAGCCCCCACCCGCTGTCCTTCCGAAGGGTAATTTTGCCACAGCAACTGCCGCGCTTCCACCCACTGCTGTCTAGCCTCCGCGTAGTTTTGCTCAGCCAGAAGTTGGTCGAAACTCTGCAAAACCTGTCGTGCGATCGCGATCGTCCGCGTCGTGGCCCCTTGCATAGTCGGCGGGCGAATAGCAGCCGGGGCTCCACCACTGTTGCTTCCAGCCACCAGTTGAACTCTGTTAGCAGCATTGAGATTGACAGGGGTATTAGCTGAATTAGCGGCTGTCAGGGCGCTTTCAAACCTACCGAGGAGGTTGGTTAGTTCTTGGCGCATCAAATACGCTTCAATGCTGACGATCGGCTTATTAGAATTTGCCTGCACATCCAAACCCGCCGGCGCCGATTGATCCGAAGGGTCTGTAAAAGTTGCTGGCACTGGATCTGGAAGGGGGGGAGAGGGAGAAAGTCGGCTCAGTGGGGTATTACGCGGCCCTGGAGGGGTGTTTCGAGTAACTGTGGGGGGGGGATTGGGGGAAGCGGGTTTTGGGGGTGCGCTCGCTGTTTGCGGTGGCAGAGGCGAACTGACATTGCCTCCCCAGCGGGCGATCGAGGCCCGCAGCCAAGCCGTGTCTACCTTTGCCGAACCGTTGCTACCCCAGCGCCAGCCGAGATAGGTAGTGCGATCGGTGGCGATCGCAGCAGAGGAACCGGAACTGTCCTTCCAGGTAGCAATAGTTTGACTGTTCGCATTAGCGGGAATCAAGACACCGCCTTGAACCGAGCTATTTTTCTGTTCCGCAGGCACCCAATTGCTAGAAGTAGTGCAAGCAAGATCTCGACAGCGGGTGCGGGGTTGAGGTGCCGCCGGCTGAGTCAAGGGAAAAGCCCAATAGGCGCCAAGGAGCGATCGCAAAGATTGACGAACCAAAGCCGGAGAACTGCGGCCCACTGGCCCGGAAGCAATCAACCGGCCGCCCTGGGAGGCCCAAGCTTCTAAAACTTTAATTTGCGCCGGAGTCAAAGTTTCAATATTGGGCAGAAACAGAACATTAACGCCCGCTAAATCTCCAACACTTTTGATTTCTTCGATATTAATTGGTTTGTAAGGAATACCGCTTTCCCCTAGTCGCGTGGTAATCTTTTGCCAGTCTGGGGAATTTTCCGAAATGCGAACTACACCCAGGACTATTTCAGCGAAACTCGGAGAGGGAAACAGGATAAAAAGATTGAGTAAACTACTCGCGAGAGTTCCAATTAATACTCTTTGCAAGAAAGTGAAAAAGCGAATTTTTTGAGCCTGGGAGCAAGCATCAGAAATTCGATCGGGCTTTTTGATTTGTTGCATTGACACAAGAATTACCCACAATCGATTTGAGATTTTGGATTTTGGATTTTGGATTAAAAGCTGCGTTCAACAGTTAACAGTCAACAGTTAACAGTCAACAGTTAACAGTTAACAGTCAACAGTTAACAGTCAACAGTTAACAGTCAAAAGTTAACAGTCAACAGTTAACAGTCAAAAGTTAACA
>DPLL01000056.1:0-126 GCA_003542015.1 Microcoleaceae cyanobacterium UBA9251
CGTGCCCGCCCCCGCCCCCGCCGTACCCGCAACAGTCGCATAGGATTGCAGACAAAATATCGAACAAATTACAAATAAATTAGCAATTATCCAGTGAACACCGCTAAATCCCCGCATCCAATTGTG
>DPLL01000056.1:191-12874 GCA_003542015.1 Microcoleaceae cyanobacterium UBA9251
TGAATAGAAATTCCAAGTCATCCACCAATAGTCAAAATTAGACAAGTCTCCAGCTTGCGATATCAGGTACAAAATATAGGAGGCTGGTATCAAAATGCCGACAACTGATCCGGCGATTAAAACATATTCTGACTTGACTTTCATTGGATTCATAAACACAAATNNTAGTAAACCCGCCCCCACCCAACGGTATATTGAAATGTACCTCTTTCAAGATACAAGGGGCGGGCTTCGCATTAATTATTTGCATATCGCAAATAAATCTTGAACCAAACCCGCCCTAACTTTTTGAGTTTTCCTCAATCAGGACTTACGCAGCTATTGTGTCTGTCATGAGTCAAACGCAACACAGTGTAGTGAAGCATCGAGATCCTTCGCTCACGCTCAGGATGACATAATTTCGTGGAGCGTGCGTAAGTCCTATCAATTTTTCATTTGACTTCTCTTGCTAGCATTTGCCTGAGCCCTTGCCGCCAATGGGGAGGATGCGTACCCAAAAGTGCTGATATTTTGACCGATGAAAGTACAGAAAAAGCAGGGCGTTTTGCTGGTGTGGGATATTCGGATGTGGTGATAGGAACCACGCGCTGAACTTTCAGGGGAAAACCGATTTTTTCTGCTTCTTCAAAAATGGCGATCGCGAAATCGTACCAACTACAAACGCCGCTGTTCGTATATTGGTAAGTCCCGAAATTTTCTGGTTGAACGTGAGGAATGATATGCGAAATTGCCGCAGCTAAATCCCCCGTCCAAGTAGGGCTTCCTACCTGATCCGCTACTACCCGAATCTCTTCCCTTTCCTTTCCCAACCTCAGCATAGTTTTGACAAAATTGCCTTTGCCGCCGTTGCCATAAACCCAGGCTGTTCTAATGATAATGTGCCGATTTCCTGCTTTCCGAATTGCCTCTTCTCCCATCAATTTTGACTTGCCGTAAGTTCCCAGCGGGTTCGTAGAATCTGTTTCTAGATAAGGAGAACCCTGGCTACCGTCGAATACATAATCTGTGGAAATATGAATCAAAGTCGATCCCAGTTTTTCGCATTCTTCTGCAAGGATTCCAGGGGCAATTCCGTTGACAGCCTGTGCTAATTCTGGTTCGATTTCTGCTTTGTCTACAGCAGTGTAAGCACCCGCATTGACAACTAAATCCGGTTGAATTTCAGCCATTGCTTGACGGATACTTTCGGCTTTGGATAAGTCGAGACTTGTCCGATCGACTGCAATTACCTCTCCCGAAGATAATAAAATTGGCTGCAATTCTTGAGCGAGTTGTCCGCCGCTACCTGCGAGTAAAATTTTCATGATCTAAAAAACTTGAGCTCTTTTCAATGTTTGTCCGGCTTTGTCTTTAGGTGATAAGATTGGTTGTGCACCTTCTAGCGGCCAATCGATCGCCAAATCGGGGTCATTCCACAAGATACACCGCTCCTGTCCCGGTGCATAATAGTCTGTAGTTTTATACAAAACTTCAGCAGTCTCCGAAACCACTAAAAAACCGTGAGCAAATCCCGCCGGCACCCAAAGTTGCTGCTTATTTTGAGCACTCAGCAAACAACCCACCCACTTTCCAAAAGTCGGCGAACTTTTTCTGATATCCACCGCCACATCAAAGATCTCGCCCGCAATTACCCGCAGCAATTTACCTTGAGGTTGCTGCATTTGGTAGTGCAAACCGCGCAGCACATTTTTAGACGATTTGGAATGATTGTCTTGAACAAACTCTGCCTTTACGCCAGTTTTTTCGACAAAAGCTTTGTGATTAAAACTCTCAAAAAAGAAACCGCGATCGTCTCCGAAAATTTTCGGCTCAATGATCAAAACTTCCGGTATTTCGGTAGATATAACGTTCATAGTTGGCTGCGAAAGTGATAAAGTCATACTTACTGAATACTATTTTACTATGAAAGCCGACGCATATCTCAAAAAGTTGTACGCCAATCGATTTGATTCCAGACAGATGCAAGCAAAGGTAGTGCTTTGGAGGGTTTTAATTGACGATTTTTTACAAAAATATGTTCCTACTAAATCAGCGGTTTTAGATATTGGTGGGGGCTACTGCGAGTTTATAAATCAAATTCGAGCCGGAGAAAAATGCTTGATTGACCTCAATCCCGATTCAAAGTTATTTGCTAATCCTGATGTCAAAGTGCTGAATATTGATGTTTTAAATTTTGGCGCTAGCCCAGCTTTTACCGAACATTTTGACAGGATATTTATCTCTAACTTTTTTGAACATCTCCGCAACAAAGAAGAACTCATCCAAATTATATCATTTTGCTTTGAGGCGCTTAAGCCAGGGGGTTCTCTCTTGGTGATCCAACCAAATTTCAAATATTCTTTCAAAGAGTATTACGATTTTATAGATCATCAATTACCGATTACACACTTATCGCTGCAAGAACTTTTACAAACCGTCGGCTTTGAAATCGACCTAATTATACCGAGATTTTTACCATTTTCGACAAAAGGCAGACCGACATCGCCCTGGCTTTTAAAAGTTTACTTAAAATTGCCTTTTTTGTGGCGGTTTTTGGGAGGCCAAATGTTTGTTAAAGCATCGAAACAAAACAATGGAGGCAGAGCCTCCTGACAGGCATTCCCAGTCAGATCCAGGCGAGGGATACATCTGCGTTTATCCGCGTTTCTTCGCCTGCATCTGCGGTCAAAAAAAATCCCTATAATATCGAACTCAACACCACCTCATTAGCAACAATCCAATCATAAACATCTTGCAAAGCAGCTTCCGGGCCAATCACAGGTTGCCATCCAGTGCGCTCCATCACCCTAGAAGAATCAGTAATAAAAATCGGAATATCCCCCGCACGTTCCTCCAAAACAGGATTAATGGGAATAGACTTTCCCGTAATCTTTTGGCACAAATCAGTTGTCTCAACTAACGAAAGACTGTTGCTAAAACCGCCGCCAACATTAAATACTTCACCGTCAAATTCAGCAAAGTTTTCTAACTGATAATTAACTAACCTCAACAAGTCTTCAACGTGTAGTAAATCCCTAACTTGTTTGCCGCTACCACCAAAACCGATATAATTCAGCGACTTTTGAAAATAGTGAGCAGCCACCCACAAACCGCAAACTCCCTGATCGACTTTACCCATTTGCCAAGCACCGGTAATTAACCCGCAACGGTTGATAATTGCTGGCACATTGTACGCTTCCCTGTATTCCTCAATCAGCAATTCCGAAGCTAGTTTAGTTGCTCCGTAAAGTGAACGATGTCCTTTGAGAGGGAAGTCTTCAGAAATGCCTAATTCTGATATTCCAGGTATAGTTTGATTTGGGGCGATCGCAAATCTTGACGGCAATTCCAATAAGTTGATAGACTTGACAGTGGCGATCGGATAAACTCGACTTGTAGACAAAAACAACAAACTCGCACCAGTTTGTCTCGCCAACTCCAAAACATTCACAGTACCCAGTAAATTCGTCTGCAAAACATACTGAGGCGAACTAAAACCCGCCAGCACAGAAGGTTCCGCAGCGCAATCGATAATGCAGTCAACATTCAGCGCCACCGGATCTAAATCTGCCGCTGTGCGAATATCTCCATAAACAAACTGAATACCCGAACTTTTAAGCCGAGGTAAATTCAATTCCGAACCCCGGCGGCGCAGGTTATCCAAACAAATTATCTGCAATTCTGGGTGAAGTTTATTGAGGCCAATTGCTAAACAACTGCCAATAAAACCCGCACCACCAACAATCAAAATTCTTTCAAACATTCACTTTATAAAATTTCGTTCGTAGTCAGGACTTTAGTCCTTAATTCACTGCGATGATAATCACCGCGAGAGAGATGTTTTTCCAGCCAGACATACAAAACAATAAACAAATACCGGCTTCCCATCTCTTTAATTTTCAGCTTGGAAATACCAGCAGTCCGATTGTACCATCTCAGAGGAATCACATCATAGGAAAAACCTCTAACAATTGCTTTTAGAGGCAATTCCACAGTCAAATTAAAGTGATGGCTCAAAATCGGCTGTACTCCATCAATGACTTCTTTGCGGTAAATCTTAAAAGCATTGGTGACATCGTTGTAGCACAAACCGAAAATACTTTTGACAAACCAATTTGCCAAGCGATTAATTGCTAACTTGTGAATTGGATAGTCAACGACAAAGCCGCCTTTGATAAATCTGGAACCAAAAACGCAGTCATATCCTGCTTGTAACTGGCGATATCCTGCTACCAAATCCCTCGGATCGTCGGAAGCATCCGCCATCACAATGGCGACAGCATCGCCTTCAAATTCTGCCAATCCTCGGCGCACAGCAAATCCGAAACCGTTGGGTGGTTGATTGTTGATGTATCTAACTGTGGGGAAAGTCTCTGATAATTCTTGGCAAATATTCAGAGTGCGATCGACACTATTGTCATTCACAATCAGAATTTCGTGCTCAATGGCTTCTAAATCGAGCATATTGGCGATCGCGCGCACAGTACCTTCCAAACAGCCCTCTTCGTTGTGAGCTGGTATAACTACAGAAATTTTCACTCCTTCTCCTCCACTTTTAGCCTCGCGTCACCACGCAACTTAACAAACTGGTTGTCCACAGGATTATACACCCAAGCTTTGATTTCCGTTTGGGCGATCGGCAAATTATTCACCGAAAAATCAACAGCCCATCTTGCATTGCTGTAAACCTGAGACTTCAAAGTCTTAGCAATGTCACCACTGTCTAAGTTGACATAAGCATTAGCAAAAAAAGACTGTTTATCCCCGACAGATAGCAGTATAATATTAGGCTGTGGCAAAGTTTCCGGTAACACAGCCCATCCCGTAGCTTTCCTAGCATTATTTGGGTTAATTGTCAAGGATTTATAGACAATTTGTAGTTCATCAAAATAGCCGTAAACTTTCCCAGGATTAGCAACAAATTCTACATTTTTAGCCGACTTTCGCCAACCTATTTTATCAAGAATTAGCGCTCCTTCTCTGACCAACCAAGTTTTTTTGCTCAGCACCCTCAAACAACTTTCCGGTGAACTTTTGAAAAAATCCGACGGTTCCAGATAGTTAATCAACTCCAAACAATCTTTGCCACCTTGTTTGTAAGGAACGGCAGCTTGAGATTTAGCGATCGCCTGTCCAGAGTTAACAATAATTATCCCAATTAACAACCCAGCTAACACCCGATAAACCAGTTTGTAGTTGCGATTTATCGCCGCAATCTTTCCTCTAACAAACAATTGCCCAAGCTGAACCAAAGCAATTAGCAACAAAATCGAATTAGTCGTATATCGCGACGATTCGATCGCCTGAATCGCCCCAAATTCCGCCCTACCCACCGTAATAAACAGAGCCGATAAAACCGCAAACAAGCCTATGGAAAGCCAAGGTATAGCCTCACGCTGCTCACTAATATCATTCCTATCTGTCATTGCGAGGAACGAAGCAATCTCAGGGGCTGGAGATTGCTTCGCAGGGCTCGCAATGACAAAAAAATAGAATGCCAAAAATAAGAAAGTTGCAAATATTACCAATCCAACTAATGCGGAAATTACGGGCGATCGCACAATTGGCGAGCCCAACAAACTCAAAAAATAATCAATTACCACAAGGGGCTTATTCAACAATGAAATAATACTTGTTTTCCGACTGGGATGATAATCTATTGAGTAAACAGCACAAGTTGCCACAAATAGCAACATCCATACAATAAGTCTTTTTCTTTTCTGTGCTGCATTTCCCTCCAAAGCCACCACAGCCGGAATCGCAGCCAACCAAGAAAGCAAACCTTGAGCCATAGAAAAACTCGCAATAAAGCAGAATAAAGCCGCCATCGATATTTGAATATTAGGCAATAATCTTTTTGGTAAAATTAGACAATAAACCGCAGCTACAAAACACAAATTGACTAAAAACCAAGCGAGTTGAAATCCCCACAGCCAGTTTTCATGCTGAACCAGGGAACATAGCAAAATACAAGTTAAAATATTAGCTAAATGCCACAAATCATCGCCGACATTCTTAACTTGCATCGAGGCTAACTTGTAAGTAGCAATAAAAGTGATGACAGCCAAACCAATGCTGAGACACAACTGATAATTAATATTCCATCGGGAAACAAAAGCCAGAACCGCAATAATGATTTTTGGGAACACTATCCGGTGGTTGCTGTGCAAAGCCCAAAAATCGTTAAAAGTTACATTTCCCGCAGCTATTTTGTCAAAAAGACTAGCTAACCTCCACTCGTCATCAATGGGAACGTTAACGCTAAAATTCGCTACAAATCCGATTAATAAGACGACAGGAATTAGATATAGAGTAAATAATAGGATTTTTTTCATTAATATCAAATCTGGTAGCATCGGAATTGTATAGCAACCAGGTGGTTGGTACACATCTGTCATTCTGAATGTAGTGAAGAATCTCGCCAGATACTTCACTACACTACGTTTCGCTCAGTATGACAAATATAGCAACCGCCAAGGTGGTTAAGGCATTGATAACCGTTGAATCCTTTGACCCTTCGACCCTTCGACTACGCTCAGGGAACGATGCTCAAAGCGCCTTGGCGACTGCTATATATCAATCGCCGAGAAGGTTGCTATAAAATCGAGTCATCATTTTTGGGACTGACAGTCAACCGTCAACCGTCAACCGTCAACCGTCAACCGTCAACCGTCAACCGTCAACTATTCGCTACTTAACAGTCTTGAACGTATCCAATTTCCCAGTAAACCGATTGATAAACATCTGCAAAACAGTCCGCTTACCGATATTGATATTAGAACTCACGGACATTCCCGACTGCAAATTAACCTCCAGTTGATTGGGCTTGTTCTTATTCAAAACAAACTTTTGATTCTTGAGCTTAATTGTGGTTTTAAAAGCGTAGTATTTCCGCAGTTCAGTCGGAGCCACAGCATCGCTGCTAATCTCTTTCACTTCACCTTCAGCAGTACCAAATTCCATCGCCGGGAAAGCTTCTACATTCACTTCCACAGGTACGCAGTCGTAGTGCGTTAAACCCAGTTTATCTCTGTTATTTTCCTTCTCAGGACACACACAACTTTTACCTTTTTCGCAGTCAATCTTTTCTCCATCTAATTGTTTGCCGTGATACGGCTCCAATTTTTCCCGCTTCTTCCTCAAAGCATCCAATACGAGAGCCACGTTGCTGTTTTCAAGGTAAACAATTGCTTGCAAACCATTTTCGTCATCCAAAACCTTGAGCAGCTTCTCGGTTTGCTGCGCTTCATAATAAGCCTCTTCGCAGCGTTGGGGACGCGGTTCGCCCGGTTTCAGCACCGAGTTAATAATGGATTGGCAGATCGGATCTTTCGCCATATCCAACTTAGCTTTCTCCTTCGTAGAAGGTTTCAAATCAAAAATAACGCCGGATACTGGAGACTTCATAACTTGAGTGTTGCGGTTTTCTTGCGCCTTTTCTAGCTGAGCATTTACTTCGGACAGTTTTTTCAGGTTTTCCACTTTAAAGCGGCTGAGCTGAGAATCGCTGCTGGCAATTTGTTTTTGGTTTTCAGCAATTTTAGTATAAAGTTCTTTTGCCCAGGAATCCTTAGTGTTTTTCAACTGTTCCTGGGCGCGCTTAATCGACTCCTGAATCCGCGCTTGCTCTCCTTGCTGGCGTTGCACTTCCGCTGTAATTTTTTGAATATCACCTTCCCGCGCATTAATTTCGCCTCGGCGTGTATTTATCTCACCTCGGCGCGTGTTAATTTCACCCAGCCGCCCATTGATTTCACCTTCGCGCTGTTTGATTTGATCTTGCTGTTTCAGAACTTCGCTTTGGCCTCGGAAAACGTCTTGTTCCTGTTTTTCTTTTTGCAGTTCAGCGATGGCTCCTGCCTCCACCAGTGGGACGAGTCTGCTCAAAATGCCTTGATTTGACTTCAACACCTGTTGGGACTTAGTTAACTGTTCGTCAGCCAATTGTTTCTGAGCCACGGCAGATTTTACTTGCTCTTGTGAAGAAGCTAACTGCTGCTGAGCATAATTTAATTGGTTCTGAGCAAAACCCAATTGCTGCTGGGCTACTGTCATTTGATTTCCGGCCGCTTTCTCAGCATCCTCAGCTTGCTTCAGTTGTTTTTCCAACTCCTGAACTTGTCCTTGGGCTGCGGCTACACGAGACAGAAATTCCGATCGATAATTAACATAAAGCCCTTGCTGAGCTGCATCAAAATTTCCGCTCGCTCCCCGGTTGAGGTATAGTTCGTCAATCAAAGCTTGCAGCACTTGATTTTGTGCCGCCAGGCTCTGTCTGTCTTTGATGGTTGATTCTAGGCTAGAAGGAATAGGGCCTTGAATTTTGCCACTAACAACATCTTCGTAAAATTTATTTTCTTTTTCCAGGGCCTCTTTAGTTTTCTTAACAGACGTTAAATCAGCACTGGATGCAACGGGGTTAAAAGTGAGGAGAGGCTGACCTTTTTTCACCCGATCGCCATTTTCGACGTGAACTCTCACCACCGCACCCGTAGCAGGCGCTTGGATGTCTCTAGCACCATCTTTTAGTTCCAATTGGCCGACGGCGGGGACAGCTTGTTCGATGCTAGCAAAATACGCCCAAACCACAGCAGAAGTGGTCATCAACATGATCATCCACAAAAACAAGTGCGACCAAATCGCTGGTTTTTCTAGAATGACTGGTTGTTCTGAAAGTATGATCGATTTCATTGCCATATGTTTAGTTGTTATTTGTTAGTTGTTATTTGTTATTTGGGCATGGGGCATGGGGTATGGGGCATTGGGCATGGGGCATTGGGAATGGGGAATGGGGAATGGGGAATGGGGCATTGGGCCTTGGGGATTTTAAATTACTGTTTGTGATTATTTGTCAGGCCTTACCGATTACCGATTACCGATTACCAATTACCGATTACCAATTACCGATTACCGATTACCAATTCCCCATTCCCCATTCCCCATTCCCCATTACCAATTCCTCACTATTAGGTGTTCGATGCCTCTTGTTGTTGGAACAGGCAATAGTAACGTCCTTTAAGACCCATTAATTCTTTATGAGTTCCCTGCTCGACTACAGCACCTTGATCCATCATAATAATCACATCAGCATTTTGGATGGTAGTCAAGCGGTGAGTAATGAAAAACACCGTGCGACCGGCGAAAGCTTCTGCTAAGTTATTACAAACTTGGCGTTCTGAATGATAGTCGAGCGCGCTTGTAGCTTCGTCCAAAATCAGCAATCTTGGGTTTTGCAAAATTGTCCGGGCGATCGCCAAACGCTGCCTTTGACCCCCAGAAAGCGAAGATCCCCGCTCTCCCACTATCGTATTATAGCCAGCAGGCAAGCCCATAATAAAATCGTGAGCCACCGCTAGTTTGGCAGCTCGGACAATCTCATCCGTGCTCGCATCGGGATTACTCAGAGCAATATTTTCCTGCACCGTACAGTTAAACAGCAAAGTATCTTGTAGCACCACCCCAAGTTGGCTGCGGAGCGAATATAATTCCACCTTAGCAATGTCATATCCGTCAATAAAAATCCGACCAGAAAGTGGCGGATAAAGACGCTGCAACAGCTTCATCGCTGTACTCTTACCGGAACCGCTTCCCCCCACAATTCCCACAAAACTACCAGCCGCAAATTCTAAATTCACATTAGCCAATTGCAGCGACCCGCTCTCCAGGAATCGGAAGGAAACCTCCTCATATGTCACCTGGCCTTGAATTGCCGGCATCGGGATGTTGCTGCGGTCTTCATCGCTGGTTTCTGTCGGCGTATCGACGACATCCTTAAGCATATCGATCGACATTGACACTTCTTGGAAACTCTGCCACACGCTCACAAACCTGAGCAGCGAACTTGTCACGTTCCCCGAAATAATTCGGAAAGCAATTAACTGACCCAAAGTAATCTGATTTCCCAGTACCAAATAAGCTCCCACCCACAACTGAGCTAAGTTACCCACCTGGTTGAGAAAGCTACTAATCGTACCGGCCGTAGTCCCCGTAATAATAGTTTTAAAACTGGCCGTAACGTATTTAGCATAGCGGCTCGACCACTCCCAGCGGGATTTCAATTCAATATTTTGAGCCTTAACAGTTTGAATCCCGCTGACTACTTCAACTAAATAAGATTGAGAGTCAGCAAAACGCATATTTCTTTGTTTGATCAGGCGCAGCACCAGCGGATTGATCAGGACGATCATCAAGGCTAGTATCGGTACAACTGCCAAAGATACGAAGGTTAGCGGCACGCTGTAGGAGAGCATCACGGCGACGTAAACCACCGAAAATACTGCATCGAGAACCACTGTCAGAGCTGTGCTGGTCATGAATTCCCGAATCTGGCCCATCATGCTGAATTTGTAAACCAAATCTCCCACGCGCCGATTGTCAAAATAATTTTGGGGAAGTCGGAGCAAGTGGTCGATGACTTCTGCGCTCAATTTGACATCTATGCGGTTTGAAGTGTCTATAAACAAGAAGGTACGCAAGCCGTTGAGCAGTCCTTCAAACAAAGCCACACCTAACAGAAACGCCCCCAAAACATCCAAGGTGTCAATGCTGCGCTGACCCAATACTTTATCAATAATTATTTGGCTGATTAATGGGTTGGCCAGACCGAATAGCTGCACGAAAAACGAGGCTAACAACACTTCCACAAATACTGTCTTGTGTTCCATCAGCGCCGGCACAAACCACCAGAAGCTGAACTGCTCTTTTTGTTCAACTTGCGGGGCTTGCAGCAGCAGGACTTCTCCTACCTCGCCCCAGATTTCTTTAAACTGAGGTACGCGCTTTCGCATCAGCCCTTCTTCGGGGCTGGCCATCACCAATTCCAGCTCGGTAATGCTGTAAATAATGGCAAAGCCGTCTTTCCATTTAATCATTACCGGGGCTTTGATGCGGTTGATGGCTTCTGCTGGTACTTGGGCCAATTGAGGGGTGAGGCCGATGCTTTGGGCGATCGCACCGCAGGCTTGGATACTGATAGAACCAGCGGTTTTTAACTGATTTTCGAGAACTTTGCGGATGATATCTCGACGAAATTTGATGGCGAAATACTTGCTCAACATCTGGAAGCAAGCTAGCGCCCCGTCTATTTGCCCTCGGCCGCGGAAAACTGGGTATCTACCGCTATCCTTTGGTTGGTTGGATGTCGGTTCTGGGGGACGCTCTGGGGCGATGGGTACATCGTTAAAGGTGATGGGCGGCTTTTTCCCTAAACCGACCGTTGCTGTCTCTGTCGAGCCATTTAGAGGATCTGGTAGCTCTGGTTGTGATGCTGGGGCTTCCCGGAAGCCTACCAAGCGCGCGCCTCTGGGGCCTTCTACTTTTAAGGATTTGGCTTCGCCGTCAATATATAAGCGACTGCCGGTGGGAAAGTCGCCCAAGACGCCGCTGCTGACGAGCCAAATTCGATCGCCCTCTAACTGTTTGGCGAGCTCTTGGGTTTTTTTCTGACCGTTTGGCAGGTTGACAACTGTCGCGTCTTGCCAAGCTTGCAGGGTGATTTCCTTGAGGTTGGAGGTGCCGTCGGCCTGGCGCTGCAATTCTAGGCTCAACAGTTCAAATACTTCGCTCAAGGAACAATGGTCGCGAAATGCTTCTCCAAATTTCGGCTGTTTTTCCAGTACGCTGAGGAAATCTTCGGCTGGTAGGACGATCGCAATCACATCTGTAGAGGCGATCGCAGTTTCGCAAGGAACTCCCCTGAGCAACCCAGCCCAGCCGAGAATTTCCTGGGACTGCACCAAGCGCAAACTTACGTGGCGCTGCGACCTCTGGTCAAAGCCCAGCAGTCGGGCCTGACCTTCATAGATAATTGCCACCTGAGTCGGCATTTTTTCCCGTTCAAACAGGGGTTGCCCCGTCCGATAGCCCAAGAGTTGGCACTTCGCCACCAAAGCGGTGAGGGCCGTCTCTGAGAGTCGGTCAAAAGGGGGAGTTTGAGCCAGGAAATCCTGAATCTGGGATAGGGAAACAGCGGAAGAAGTCATCCGATTTTTGATTTTTGATTTTTGATTTTAGATTGAAGAATTGAGTCCACAGCCTTTATCGTTCAATGGCAGACACCGAAGAGAGGGGCTGTAGCGGGCCTATTTTCGATATCTGTTCGGCTAGCCAGCTTTCAAAGAGTTCGTCAATCAAGTGCCTACGCATCGAGTCATCGAGCTGAGCTGGCATGAACTTTTCTAGTCGAATAATTACCATCCATTCTGCCAGAGGACGCGGCGTCCAGAGTTGATTTGGTTGGCTGACTGACAAAAGTTTACTGATTGCTGGGTGCGGCTGGCTGAGGGGTACTGGGCCCAACAAGCCACCGGACTTGGACTCTGGGCCTTCGGAAAAGTCGCGGGCCACTTCGGCAAAGCTTTGTTCGCCTTCGAGGATGCGAAAGTAAAGTTCGTTTGCTAGTGCTGGATTTTTAGTGCGAACCAGGGAATANNGGCCTGACGGCCATCTCTTGAAGTTCTTCTACGGTCATATTCTGGCTACGCAGCCAAGCTTCTCTGGCTTCAGGGGCTGTCAGTTGGTACTGGGCGAGAAAGTTTTCGACGGCGGATTGTCGTTCTTCGTCGTTGCAACTAAAGGATGCGATCGCTTGGTCTACGATTACACCCCGCAAAAATTGTGGCATCAACTGATACCGCTTCAGGAGCGATGGCATATCCTGAGCTTGCAGTAATTTATCCCCGATCTGAAAAAGTCCTGTCATTTTT